>DASQJV010000432.1:0-9412 GCA_035630855.1 Allosphingosinicella sp.
AAGAAGCGGCACGCTAGGACGATCGACTTGGTGAAAGCAATGTCGGACGGCCTGATCTCAGCGGCGCTGCAACTGCTGATCCCCGCGATGACCCTCTCGGTCTATTGCGTGCAATCCCTATTTCTTGACCGTCTCTGCAACTGCGATGATTGACAGACTTATCCGCTCACCCGAGCGACTGCGCGCATGAACGTATGGCCGATTTCGGGATCGCTCGCTCTATCGCCGTAGGGCGTCGAATGGCGCAAAGCAGACCGAACTGAGACTGGAAACGGCGTTCGAACGAGGCCCGGACCCTTTGCGCCTTTGTGCCTTCGTGCGAACAGAATCCAGCTTTCGAGTCCGTTCGGCGCGAGGAAGACGGGCTCCGTCTCTGGCCCCGACCATTGTGTTCGTACGCCCTCACCCTGCCGATCCCTTCGGGCTCGGCTGTCCCTCTCCCCTAGAGGGAGAGGGGTTTCCAAGGCCGCGGCCCTCAGCCCTTCGGCAGAAGCAGGCTCGAATCCCCGTAGCTGTAGAATCGATACCCCGCCCCGATCGCATGGGCATAAGCCGCCTTCATCCGCTCCAGCCCGATCAGCGCCGAGACCAGCATGAACAGGGTCGAGCGGGGGAGATGGAAGTTGGTGACGAGGCCGTCGGTGGCGCGGAAAGCGTAGCCGGGGGTGATGAAGATGGCGGTGTCGCCCTCGAACGGGCGGATCAGGCCGTCCTCGCCGGCGGCGCTCTCGAGCAGTCGGAGCGAGGTGGTGCCGACCGGGACGATGCGGCCGCCGGCGGCTCGGGCGGCGTTGAGTCGGCCGGCCGTCGCCGCGCCGATCCGGCCCCATTCGCTGTGCATCCTGTGGTCGGCAGTGTCCTCGGCCTTGACCGGGAGGAAGGTGCCGGCGCCGACGTGGAGGGTGAGGATCTCGTGGCCGATCCCGGCCGCCGCCAGGGCGTCCATCAGCCGGGGCGTGAAGTGGAGCGCGGCGGTGGGGGCGGCGACGGCGCCGTCCTCGGCGGCGAACATCGTCTGATAATCCTCCGAGTCGCGCCCGTCGGCCTCCCGCCGGCCGGCGATATAGGGCGGCAGCGGCATCCGCCCGGCGCGGCCGAGCAGAAGCTCGACCGGCTCGTCCCCCTCGAAGGCGAGCAGGAGGCTTCCGTCCTCGCCCCGGTCGCTCGCGGTCGCCGCGACCCCGCTTCCGAAATCGATCCGATCGCCGTCGCGCACCCGCCGGGCGTTGCGGACGAAGGCGCGCCACTCGCGCGGGCCCTCGCGCTTGTGCAGGGTGGCGCCGACCCGGGCGTCGCCGCGGCGGCCCTCGAGCCGGGCGGGGATGACCCTGGTGTCGTTGAAGACGAGCACGTCGCCCGGGCGGAGCAGGGCGGGAAGCTCCGAGACGGTCCGGTCCTCGAGCCCGCCTCCCGCGACGACGAGGAGCCGGGCCGAGTCCCTCGGGCTCGCCGGCCTCAGCGCGATCCGGCCCTGCGGCAGCGCGAAGTCGAAGCAATCGACGCGCACAAGCCGCTTACCGGGTCTTCTTGGGCGGCGGCTTAGGCTTGGATTCGGGGAGCCGGATCGACGGCGGCGGCGGCACGGCGGGGCCCGCGGCGGCGTGGCCCGGGCGGTGGGAGACGGCCGCGCCCGGAGCCGCGATGACCTGGCCGGGGAGCGGCGGCGCCTTGTTGTCGGCGGCGAGGGAGGCCTGGAGGATCCGACTCGGGCTGGCCGGCGGCTCGCCTTTCTCGATCGAGTCGACGAAGTTCATCCCGCTGACCACCCGGCCGAAGACGGTGTAGCGGCCGTCGAGGGCGAGGCGGGAGCCGAGCATGATGTAGAACTGGCTGTTGGCGCTGTCCTCGGACTCGGCGCGGGCGGCGGCGATCGCTCCGCGCACGTGCGGCAGGCCGTTGAACTCGGCCTTGAGGTCGGGGAGGTCGGAGCCGCCGGTGCCGTCGCCGGCCGGGTCGCCGCCCTGGGCCATGAAGCCCTCGATCACCCGGTGGAAGGTGAGGCCGTTGTAGAAACCCTTGCGGGTCAGCTCCTTGATCCGGGCGACATGGTTGGGGGCGATGTCGGGCCTGAGCTGGATCGCCACCCGGCCTCCGGTCGACAGGTCGAGGAGCAATGTGTTCTCGGGATCGAGCGGCGGCGGCGCCAGCGACGGCTCCTGGGCCATGGCCGAACCGGCGAGGAACAGGCCGAGCAGCAGGGCCAGCAGGGTGATGATACGCATGTTTCTGGATTTCCCCGGATAAATCCGTTTTTCCTTGGGCCTCGATATTGCGCGGCGCGGGCGGCCGGATCAAGTGCCTTTGCGGCCGAGCGCCTCGACCCGGCCGGCGACGTCGGCGACCACGGCCGCCGGGACGAACCTCGATATGTCGCCGCCGTAGAGGGCGATCTCCTTGACCAGCCGCGACGCGATCGGCTGGAGCGAGACGTCGGCCATCAGGAAGACGGTCTCGATCCTGTCGTTCAGCTGCTGGTTCATCCCCGCCATCTGATACTCATATTCGAAATCGGCGACGGCTCGCAGGCCCCGGACGATCATCGAGGCGCCTTCCCGCTCGGCGAAGTCCATCAGCAGAGAGTCGAAGGAGACGACATGGATCTCGTCGCCGAGGCCGGCCACCTCGCGACGGACCATCGCCATCCGCTCCTCGACCGAGAACATCGGCGATTTGGACGGATTGGTCGTGACTCCGATGACCAGCCGGTCGACCAGCTTCGCGCCCCGCCGGATGATGTCCATATGGCCGAGCGTGATCGGATCGAACGTGCCCGGATAGACGCCAGTCCTCATTCGCTCCTCCCGCTTCCCGGCGAAGGCCGGGACCCAGCCTCCAGGCTTGAGCCGCTGGGCCCCGGCCTTCGCCGGGGAACAGAGGCGTCCGCCGCTTTAGCCCGGTCAATGGTCCCGCTCCACCGCGAAACGCGCGATCGCCCGCAGCAGATCGGCCTCGGCGCCGTAGCTCTTGAGATAATCGACCGCCTGCCCGACGAGAAGCCCGGCCTGCCGCCGGGCCCGGTCGCGGCCGAGCAGGGTGACGAAGGTCTCCTTGCCCTTGGCCCGGTCCTTGCCGACCTTCTTGCCCGTCTTCTCCTCCTGCCCCTCCTCGTCGAGCAGATCGTCGGCGATCTGGAAGGCGAGGCCGACGTCGCGGGCATAGCCGCGCAGCTTGAGCCTCTTGTCGGGCGGAACCCGGGCCATGATCGCCCCCGCCTCGAGGCAGAAGGAGATGAGTGCGCCGGTCTTCAGCTGCTGGAGCCGGGTGACCGCGGCGAGGTCGAGCGTCTCCTCGGCGGCGGCGAGGTCCATCATCTGCCCTCCGGCCATTCCGGCCGGGCCCGCCGCCCGGGCGAGCTCGGCGATCAGCTCGGCCCTGACGAACGGATCCTCGTGGGTCGCCTCGTCGGCGAGGATGTCGAACGCCAGAGCGTGCAGAGCGTCGCCGGCGAGGATCGCCGTCGCCTCGTCATAGGCCTTGTGGAGGGTCGGCTTGCCTCGGCGCAAATCGTCGTCGTCCATCGCCGGCAGATCGTCGTGGATCAGCGAATAGACGTGGATGCATTCGACCGCGGCTCCGACCCGGACCGCCCGTTCGCGCGCGGTGAGGAAAAGCGCTGACGCGGCGACGACGAGCAGCGGGCGAAGCCTCTTGCCGCCGCCGATCGCCGCATAGCGCATCGCCTCGTAGAGCCGCGCCCGCGGGTCCGGCGGCACCACCAGAAGCGCGGACAGGAAATCGTCGATCTCCGCCCGGACCTGGCCGAACGCCGGGGCGAGGAGCGCGGAATCCGCCACCAGCGGCGGCTCAGTCGGCGTCGAACGGGATTGTGCCGCCCGGCTGGCCATCGCGGCCGAGCTGGATCTTCTCGATCCTGGCCTGCGCCGCCTGGAGCCGGGCCTCGCATTGCTGGCGAAGCCGGTCGCCCTCGCCGTAAAGCTCGATCGACTCGTCGAGCGAGGCGTCCCCGCTCTCCAGCCGGCGGACGATCTCCTCGAGCCGCTTCAGCGCCGACTCGAAGCTCAGTTCGGAAATGGGTTCGGGCTCGTCGGGCATGGCCGGAGCATTGGCCCCGGCGCGGGCGAGGGTCAAGCCGCGCCGGACGCGGCGAGGAGGGCCCGCAACCTCTCGTGCCGCGGGGATCGGCTGAACTCCCGGACGGCCTCCTTCTGGCGCTCGTTCAGGCTGCAGTAGCGCCGTCCGGCGACGCTCAGCGCGATGTCGTCGAAGCCGCGATATTTGCTGACCGGCAAGGCGGCGTACATCCGGTTGACTTCGGCCTGACGGAAAGCGGCTCGGATGGCGAGGCCCGTCGCTTCGAGCTCGAAATGCCAGCTGAGCGAGGGCGCCCTGCTCCCACCGTCCAGCAGATAGTTCCTGGCTATATGGAAGGCGGTCTGCTCGTTCGGCCGGTTCGGGAACAAAGCTGCGCCGATGCAGGGATACAGGGCGCCTCGCCGCTGCAGATCGGCGACGAACGGCGACGTCCGGACTCGGTAGGCGTAGAGCGCGAAGATCAGTGCAAGGGCGGCCGCCAGGGCCATGAAGCCGTAAAATGTCAAGGCGAGGCGCCGCGTCCTTCGCCTCACCGGGCGCCGTACCAATAGACTCCGTCCCGTATCTCGCGAACCGCCCGCCCCTCCACTTCCAGCCGCCGCAAATGCGCCAGCGCCTCACCGGTGGCGAGACCGAGCATGCTGTCGTCGACCTGGCGCGCGAACAGGGTCGAGAAGCAGTCGACCGCGCGGCGCGGCTCGGCGAGCTTGGCGTGGAGGGCGTCGAGCCGGTCGCGATGGCCGTGGGCGAGGGCGTCGAGGCGGGCGTGGAGGCCGGTGAAGGGCTCGCCGTGGGAAGGGAGGACGAGGAGGGTGTCGGGCAGGCCCTTCAGCTTCTCGATCGAGTCGAGCCAGTCGCCGAGCGGGTCCGCCTCGGGCTCGCTGAGCCCTAGCGAGACGTTGGAGGTGATCCTCGGAAGCACCTGGTCGCCGGCGATCATCAGCCCGGCCTCGTCGTCGATCAGGCAGGCATGCTCGGGGCAATGGCCGCTGCCGATGAGGACCCGCCAGTCGCGCCCGCCGATCCGAAGCCGGTCGCCCTCCTCCATCCGGACGAAGCTGACCGGGACGGCGCTGACAACCGAGGCGAAGCGCCCCCATCCCTTCGCCGCCTCGGCGTCGATCCGGGCCTGGTCCCAGCCGGCCGCGCGCCAGAAGGCCAGAGCCTCGCCCGGCGGCGACTCGCGGACGTCGCTGGCGAGCAGGCGTCCGAACAGCCATTCGCCGCGGGTCATCCACAAGGGCGCGGCGAAGCGCCCGGTCAGCCAGCCGGCGAGGCCGAGATGGTCGGGGTGGAAATGGGTGCAGATCACCCGGGTCACGGCCCGTCCGGCGAGCGGGCCCTCGAACAGCGCCTCCCAGGCCTCGCGGCAGGGGGCGATGTCGAGACCGGTGTCGACCAGTGCGACGCCGTCGCCGTCCTCGAGCACCCAGACGTTGATATGCCTGAGCGATCCCGGAATCGGCAGCCGCGCCCAGCCGACCCCGTCGGCCAGTGCGATCAGCTCGCCCTGGGCCGGGCCGCGGCGGCCGAGCGGATAGGTCAGGCCCTTATGGCTATAGGCCTCTTGTCCGTCGGTGAGGGAGACGTCGGGGCTGGCGGGCTCAGCTCTTGAAGAGGTCATCTGCCGTCGGCTCGCGCGGAGCGGCTTCGCCGGCTTCCTCCGCGGCATGCGCCGCCTCCGCCTCGCGGGCGGCGGTATCGCGCTCGCGGCGAAGCTCCTCGATCAGGGCCTCGCGGTCGCCGGCGAGGCGATGGTCCTGCGGCGCCGGCTCGATCCCCGCCGCCTTCGCCGCCTTGGCGACGATCGCGTCGAGCTCGCGCTGCGAGCACAGGCCCAGAGTGACCGGGTCCTTGGGCTGGATGTTGGCGATGTTCCAGTGGCTGCGGTCGCGGATCGCGGCGATGGTGGTGCGGGTGGTCCCGATCAGCTTGCCGATCTGGCCGTCCGAGATTTCCGGGTGGTTGCGGATGATCCAGGCGATTCCGTCGGGCTTGTCCTGGCGCTTCGAGACCGGCGTGTAGCGCGGGCCCTTGGTGCGCCTGGTCTGGTCCGGCTCCTTCTGGATCCTGAGCTTGTAGCCGGGATCGGCCTGGCCGCGGTCGATCTCCTCCTGGTTGAGCTCGCCGGCCCGGATCGGATCCCGCCCGGTGAGCTTGGTCGCCGCCGTGTCGTCGGCGATCGCCTGGACCTCGAGGATGTGGAGGCCGCAGAATTCGGCGATCTGCTCGAAAGTGAGCGAAGTGTTGTCGACCAGCCAGGCGGCGGTCGCATGGGGCATGAGCGGCTGAACCAACTGTCGTCTCCAGAAACAAGAAGGGCCGCCCCTTCCCGGAGCGGCCGTACATTGCCAGCGATCTAGTCCAGCGAGCGGCCGAGGGCAAGGCGAATGGCGCCGCCGGGCCGCCCGCAACTTTTTTTTGGAATGCCACATCCGGAGCGGTCTTCTCCGGCATCTTGATGATCGAAGCACGATGAAATCGGCCGCGCCCGGGCGCGGCCCCTTGAGGGGGAATGAAGATGAGGAAATTGCTGATCGCCGGGCTCGTCGCCACGGCCCAGATCCTGCCGGCCGGCAATCCGGCCCAGGCCGCCGAGCTCGACGGGCGAAGCTATTTCGTCGACAATCAGCGGGGCGCGTTCGCCGGCCTGCGGATCCGGGCGAGCCTCGGCGGCCGGGAGAGGGACGTCCGGACCAGCCTGACCGTCGCCTCCACCGCGCACAGCCGGAGGGGCGCGGACAGCCGGATGGCGATCGGCGACGGGCTTGAGCTCAGCTTTTCGCCGGACAAGCCCAGGCCCGAGCTCACGCTCGCCGGCAGGCGCCTCGACCGGATGAACCTGTGGGGACGTCCGGCGGACGAGAAGAAGGAGCTCTCGACCCTGGCCACCATAGGCATCGTCGCCGGCGTCGTCGTGGTGGTCGGCGCCGTGGCCTTCGTCCACGTCGTCAACGAGGCGAGCTGCTTCGACGGCGGCGCCAACTTCCACGGCGGCGGCGATTCGAGCGATTGCTGAGCCGGGTCAGGCGTCCATCGGCACAGAGCCCGGCGCCGAGGCGATTCGGGCGATCCAGGCGGTGACCGCCGGGTAGCGGCCGAGGTCGAAGCCGCCTTCCTCCGCGACATGGGTGTAGGCGTAGAGGGCGATGTCGGCGAGGCTGATGCCGTCGCCGACGAAATAGGCTCGGCCGGCGAGATGCTCGTCCATCAGCCGGAGCGCCGCCTCCCCCGCCTCGCGCTTGCCGGGCAGCAGTGCGCGCTGGAGATCGCTCAGCCGCGCCTCCCCCACGAAGGCCAGCCAGAAGCGCAGGGTCGCGACATTGGGCTCGTGATTATATTGCTCGAAGAACATCCAGCGCAGCATGTCGGCGCGGTCGAAACGGTCGTCGGGCACCAGGCCGGTGCCGTCGGCGAGGTAGAAGCAGGCGGCGTTGCTCTCCGGGATGAAGCGCCCGCCGACCTGAAGCACCGGGATACGCCCGTTCGGATTGACGCCGGCGAGGAACTCCGCGGTCCGGGTCTCGCCCTTCTGGATGTCATATTCGCGCCGCTCGATCGGGATTCCCAGAAGGGCCGCGGTCAGCCGGATCTTGTAGCAATTCCCGGACTGCGAATATTCGTGAAGGATCGGGGTCTCGGTCATCGTCACCTCGGGAGCCTCCCCGCAGGGCGCGACCCTGACCCGGCCGGGGCCCGGCGAGCCCGCCGGCGGGAAGGAAGCAAAGCTGGCGCACCCAAGAGGATTCGAACCTCTGGCCTCTGCCTTCGGAGGGCAGCGCTCTATCCAGCTGAGCTATGGGTGCGTGGAAGCGGCGCTTAGCAAAGGGGCGCGCGGGTCGCCAGCCTTTATCGGTAGGGGCGAAGCGGGGGCTCGTCGCCCGGCGGCGGGGTCTTCGCCTCGAAGCGGCAGATGTCGGCGACGACGCAGCGCCAGCATTCCGGCTTCCTCGCCTTGCAGACATAGCGGCCGTGGAGGATGAGCAGGTGGTGGGCCTCGCGCCGCCAGGGCGCCGGGGTCGCCGAATCGAGCTTGCGCTCGACCTCGAGCACGTCCTTGCCCGGCGCCAGGCCGGTCCGGTTGGAGACCCGGAAGACATGGGTGTCGACCGCGAACGTCTCGGCCCCGAACGCGCAGTTCATGACCACGTTGGCGGTCTTGCGTCCGACCCCGGGGAGGGCCTGCAGAGCCTCGAAATCCTCGGGCACCTCGCCGCCGTGGCGGTTGATCAGGGCCTGCGACAGAGCGATGACGTTCTTCGCCTTGGTGTTGAACAGGCCGATCGTCCTGATGTGGCGCTTCAGCCCCTCCTCGCCGAGCGCGACCATCTCGCCTGGGGTGCTCACGCTCGCGAACAGGTCGCGGGTGGCGAGGTTGACTCCGGCGTCGGTCGCCTGGGCCGACAGGACGACGGCGACCAGCAATGTATAATTATTCACGAACTCGAGCTCGGTCTCCGGGCTCGGCGTACGGTCATGCAGCCGCCTGTATATTTCTGCGATTTCGGCCTTGGTCACTTCAGCCCCAGCACGTCCGCCATCGAGTATCGCCCCGCCGGCTTGCCGACCAGCCACAAGGCGGCCTCGATGGCGCCTCGGGCGAAGATCGCCCGGCTCTCCGCCCGGTGGCCGAGCTCGAGCCTTTCCCCTTCCGCGGCGAAGATGGCGAGATGCTCGCCGGCGACCGAGCCGCCGCGCAGCGAGGCGAAGCCGATCTTTCCGGGCTCGCGCGGCCCGGTGATCCCGTCGCGGCCGCGGGTCGCCACCGAATCGAGCTCGACACCCCTGCCCTCCGCCCCGGCCCGGCCCAGCATCAGCGCCGTTCCCGACGGGGCGTCGGCCTTCATCCGATGGTGCATCTCGACGATCTCGAGGTCCCAGTCCTCGCCGAGCCGCGCCGCCGTCTCGCGGACGAGATGAGCGAGCAGGTTGACCCCGAGGGAGGTGTTGGCGGCGTGGATCAGCGGGATTTCGGCCGAAGCCTCGTCGATCAGCCGGTGATGATCGGGATCGAGCCCGGTCGTCCCGATCAGGATCGGCTTGCCCGCCCGCCGGGCCTGACGGAGATGCTCCGCGACCGCGGCGGGCGCCGAGAAATCGACGAAGACGTCGGGATGGTGCTCCGACAGTCGGACGTCGCCGCGAAGCTCCGCCGCCTCGGCGATCGCCCGCCCCATCCGCCCGCCGGCGCCGAAGATCGAGATGCTGGTCATCGGCGCCTGTCATGCGGGAGCGGCCCGCGCTTCGCAACCGCTTGCTATTTGTGGGACGGCTGCCGACTTTGCGATCGAGATTATGAAGGAAGTCCGCAACATCGTCGTCCTCACCGGCGCCGGCATCTCCGCCGAAAGCGGCCTCG
>DASQJV010000433.1:0-5479 GCA_035630855.1 Allosphingosinicella sp.
GTCGGCAAGCTGTCGATGAGCTCGACCAAGTCGGCGATCGGCCATTTGCTCGGCGGCGCCGGGGCGGTCGAGGCGATCTTCTGCATCCTCGCCCTGCGCGACCAGATCGTCCCGCCGACCCTCAACCTCGACAATCCGAGCGAGGGCACGGCCGGAGTCGATCTGGTGCCGCACGTCGCCAAGGAGCGCCAGGTCAAGGCGGTGCTCAACAACAGCTTCGGCTTCGGCGGGACCAATGCCAGCCTGGTGATGCGGGCCGTCTGAGCAGCCTATGAGGAAGCTGCTCGCGCTCGGCCTTCTGGCCGCGGCCGTCCTCGCCGTCGGCCTCTGGTTCATTCAGGGCTGGAACGGCGCCGGACCCTCGAAGCAGCCGACCTCCGTGGTGATCGCGTCGGGCACCAGCCTGATCAAGGCCGCCGAGCAGCTCGAGAAAGCCGGGGCGATCGCCTCGTCGGAGCGATTCCTGTTCCAGGCTAAGATTTTCGGCGGCAACGAATCGATCAAGGCGGGCGAATATGAGATCCCGGCCCGCGCCAGCCACTCCCAGATCCTGTCGCTGCTGCAGGACGCCAGGACCCTGCAGCGCATGGTCGCCATACCCGAAGGCCTCCCCTCGGTGCTCGTCCACGAGCGGCTGATGAAGGCTCCGGCCCTGACCGGCGACGTGGCGGTGCCGGAAGAGGGGAGCGTGCTGCCCAACAGCTACAGCTACCAGCGCGGCGAGGCCCGCTCGGCGGTGATGAAGCGCATGCAGGCGGCGATGACGAAAACCCTGAAAGAGCTTTGGCCGAAGCGGAGCCCGTCGACGGTGGTCGAGAGTCCGAAGGAAGCGGTCATCCTCGCCTCGATCGTCGAGAAGGAGACCGGCAAGGCCTCCGAGCGGCGGATGATCGCCGGTGTTTATTCGAACCGGCTTCGCCAGGGGATGAAGCTCGACGCCGATCCGACCGTGATCTACCCGATCACCAAGGGCAGGCCGCTGGGCCGCCGGATCCTGCGCTCCGAGCTGAACTCGAACAACGGCTACAATACCTACGCCATGGCCGGCCTGCCGGTCGGACCGATCGCCAATCCGGGCAGGGAGTCGATCGCGGCGGTGCTGAATCCGGCACCGACCCAGGCGCTCTACTTCGTCGCCGACGGAACCGGCGGGCACGTCTTCGCGAACACCCTGGCCGAGCATAATGCCAACGTGCAGAAATGGTTCGCGATCAGGCGGGCGCGGGGGGAGATGTAGCCCGGATCGTCAGCGCCGGGCGTAGGGGCCGCCGAGCGGTTCCGCCAACCGCCCGTCGTCGGGCTGGACCCTTATCGAGCGGGGATCGACGAGCCCGCTGCGAACGTCCCCGATCATCCACAGCGTCCGCCAGCGCCCGGGCCGGTTGCTCAGGACCGGACAGGCATAGGTGGCGCTGGTCGTGAACAGGACGATCCGGCGGCTGTCGCGCATCCAGCGCACGCCGTTCGGATAGACCAGGCCCGGCTTGAGGCAGGGATAGCGGCGCACGGCGATCCCGGTCACGGAATTGACGAGCCCGAACCGCTCGACCGCCGAGCCTCCGACCATCTCGAACAGGCGCAGACGGTCCATGAACGATCCGACATGATGGTTGACGAAGAACCAGCGCGAATTCGGCGCCCAGCCGACCGCGAAGGGCATGTCGTCGCTGAGGGCGGTCAGGCGCGCCAGGGTCCGGCCGCGGGAATCCTGAAGCTCGATCGGCGGCTGAGCGTCGCTATAGGCGCGCTGGATGATCGCGAATCGCCCGTCGGGCGACCGGGCCCGACCGGCGCAGGTCGCGACGAACTGGTAGATCCCGCCGCCCTGATCGCCGCCGAGCCCGCAATCGGTCTGAAGCGCGCCCACCTGGGCGACCGCCGGAGTCGCCGCAAGAAGCAGGAGCAGAGCCACGGCGACAATGAACCGCATTTCCGGCCTTATATGGCGCCGTCGGTGGAAACGATACGCGGTCTTGTGGCTAGCGCAGCCAGCCTTTTCCGACCGCAACGGTGGCGAGCCAGACGAGCAGGATCGCCACGGCGACGATCACCGCCGGCATGACGAACACCGACGGGCCGATCACCCGTATCGCCTCGGTGGCCAGCAGCCAGCCGCCGAATTGCAGGATCACGGCGATCAGCGAGAGGATGAGCAGCGGGCGCGCCCAGCGTCGACAAAGGACGAGGCCCAGCGCGCCGAGCGCGCCGCCGAAGACGCCGATCGCGAACAGGCCGGTAACCCACATGGGCGAGGCCTCCATCAGCGAGCGTTCCGCCTCGCTCATCTCCTTAGCGTTCGGAATGACGCCGACATGCATCAGGTACATGGCGACTCCGAACAATTCCCACAGCAGGCCGAGCACCGCCACGATCCAGAACCAGGCGGGCGGCCTCGAGTCGCGCAAGTCGGTCATTTCCCCCTCCTACGGCCGGCGGGAAGGGTAACGTTACGGCACCGCAATGCAAGTCAGGCGAGTCGCCGCCGCTCGATTCCGGACCCGCTTCCGGGCGCCCGGGCGCAGTCGAACGGCTCGACCGAGACCTTCTGCGCGCCGTGGCTGACCTGGATCGCCATCCGGTCGTCGACCATCATCCCGACATGGTCCTCGCAGAACAGCAGGTCGCCGCGCCTCAGCGGAACGTCGTCGGCGAGGGGTTGGCCGAGCGAACGCTGTTCGAGCGTATCGCGGGGCGCGTCGATTCCGCACAGCTGCAGCGAGAGCTGGACGAGGCCCGAGCAGTCGATGCCGTGGCAGGTCCGGCCGCCAGGCCGATAGGGCGCCCCGAGCAGGCGCTGAGCGACCGCCACCGGATCCTCCTCATGCTCGCCGACGGCGCGAAGGTAGGAGAGGGGGACGAAGCCGCCTTCGAATTCGAGCGAGGCGCCCCGCAATTCGCCATGCAAACGCGAGCCCATCGGCAGATGGGAGAGGGTCGCGGCGAGCGGGTCGGGCCGGGCCTGGATCGGCGCCTGGGCCTCGACGACGATGTGGGTGGGCTCGAGCGGCTCGGCGAGCTCGATCGCCTCGACATAGCCGACCCGATGGTCGCCGAGGCAATAACCCCAGGCCCAGCCGGAGGTGAGATCGAGCACGGCGAAACCCTCGCCGGGCAATAGCTCGGACACCGGCTCGGCGCCGTCGGCCGGCTCGAGCAGGACCGGGGTCGCGATCAAGCCGCAGGCGCGGAGCAAGGGCGCGGCATAATGAGGCGCGAACAGCCGGCCGGCGAGGGCGATGTCGGCGATGTCGCTTCGCCAGGCGTGGAGGCGTGGGTCGAGCCGGACCGACGGACCGTCGAGCGAGATCCTCCGCTCAGTGCTGGAGGAGGATTCCCCGTTCCTTGGCCGCGCCGCGGCGGCTCGAGCTTTCTTGCTGCTCGATATTGCGTTCGAAGCGCTCAAGGAACTCCTGCCCTATGCTGGTCTGGGCGACGAAGACATTGCGGCGGTCCGCCTCGTCGCGCACCCGGCGCAGATAGCCGAGCGTGCCCAGCGTATTCAAGGCGCGCGTGATCACCGGCTTGGAAACCCCCAATATGTGGGCGAGGCCGCGCACCGTATGGGGTCCCGGGGTCAGATAGACGAGCAGCAGAAGCGCCATCTGGCGGTTGGTGAGATCGGGCTGGCCTGACCGCACATAGCTGATCAGCGCCTGCATCCAGCTCCTGAGAGCGCGCTCTGCCACCGGCTTCTCTCCAAATTCCGAGACGACTTGTTCCGGGTCCTAAACCAGTCAGGACGGTTTTCGTTTCGTTAGATATTGAGAATTCGACGCAAAAACGGCCCAGCCCGTCAGCGGCCGTAACGATTCGACAGCGTTTCCCAGGCCGCGCGCAGCCCCAGAGCGTCGCCGCCCTTCGGCCGTCCCGGCTTCGCCGAGCTGCGCCAGGCGAAGGTGTCGAAATGCGCCCAGGGAAGATTCTCGGGGACGAATTTCGCGAGGAACAGGGCGGCGGTGACCGCTCCGGCCATTGGGACGTCGGACGAATTGCTCATATCGGCGATATCCGATGCGAGCATGTCTTCATAAGGGGCCCAGAGCGGCAGCCGCCAGACCGGGTCGGCCGACGTCGTGCCGGCGGCGAGCAGGTCCCCGGCCAAAGCGTCGTCATTGGCGAACAGCGCAGGGAGGTCGGGCCCGAGCGCCACCCGGGCCGCTCCGGTCAGGGTGGCGAAGTCGAGGATCAGCTCGGGCTCGCCCTCCGCGGCCCTGGCGAGAGCGTCGCCGAGAATCAGCCGGCCCTCGGCGTCGGTATTGTCGACCTCGACGGTCAGCCCCTTTCGGCTCCTCAGAACGTCGCCGGGGCGGAAGGCGTTGCCGGAAACGCTGTTCTCCACGGCCGGGATGAGAAGGTGGAGCCGGACCGGCAGCCGGCTCTTCATCACCAGCCCGGCCAGGGCGAGGGCGTGCGCGGCGCCGCCCATGTCCTTCTTCATCAGCCTCATCCAGGAGGCCTGCTTGATGTCGAGCCCGCCCGAATCGAAGCAGACGCCCTTGCCGACGATGGCGATCCGCGGATGGCGGCGGTCACCCCATTCGAGCTCGACGAGCCTCGGCCCCCGCTCCGGGACCGCGGCCCGGCCGACCGCCGCGATCATCGGATAGCCCTCGTCCAGAGCGGCGCCCGACGTGACCGAGACCTCGGCGCCGCATTCGGCCGCGACCGCCCGCGCCGCCGCCTCGAGCTCCGCCGGCCCGAGGTCGCCGGCGGGGAGGTTGACCAGGTCGCGCACCAGCGTCACCGCCTCGGCAAGCCGGACGATCTCCTCGATCCGGGCCGGCTCGGAGCTGAGCAGGACCCGGGGCCCCGCTTTGCCTTCGGCCTTCTTGTAGCGCTCGAACCGGTACTGGCCGAGCAGCCAGCCCAGCGCCGCCGGCCCCGGGCCGCGGCCCTCGACCCGATATTTCCCCTCGGGCAGGCTCTCGGCGGCCCTGGCGAGGCACCAGGGGCTGAGCTCGTCGACATTGGCGACTCCGAGCACGGCCGACCATTCGGCCTGCTCCCCGGGCAGGATGGCGAGCTGATAGCCCTGGCCCCTGAAACCCTGCGCCGAAACCGCCTGCCGGACCCGCGCCGGCTGGGCCTTCAGCCAGGAATCGAAGCCCTTCCTGTCGACGAGGTGGAGGGAAGTGGCGGGCTGGCCCTTGTCGGGGCGGAGGAGGACGGAGAGGTCGGTCATGAGTTGCCGGCCGTCCTGAGGATTTCAAGCTTCGCGACCAAGGGACTAAACTCCAGTGAAGCTCGTGGGCCTGTCATCCACCAACCCTCTCGCGGCAGCCAGACGGTCCAGCGCCTCTTCAATGATCTCTGCCGTGCTTCGCCCGCTTCGACGCAACAGCTTCAGTCGTGCACGCGCGCGCTCGGATTGTATGTAGATTTTTGCCTGGCCTCGGCGACTGACGCCTTGGCCCGGCGGTGGCTTTCTGCGCTTGGTCATCTCCTGAACCTACAGGCCTCCTGATAGATCGGCTAGCTA
>DASQJV010000434.1:0-2804 GCA_035630855.1 Allosphingosinicella sp.
GCGGCCTGGGCTGCGGCAGCAGGAAGAAGGCGACGCACAGCAGGGCGATCGCCACCCCGGCGCGCGGGGACGCGGCCGCGATCGGGACCGCGGCGATCTGGACGAGCGTCGCGACGCCGTAGCGGCGCCTCATCTGGCGGAGGAAATCGGGCGCGAGCCGTTCGTCCACCGTCCGGCGGCCCTCCACTCCGTAAAACCATTTGGCCATCCAGGCGCAGGAGGTGAGGGCGAGGCCCGCGGCCAGGGTCAGCGATGCGACCGGCTCGTGCGGCGTGCCGAGGTGGAAGCACCAGAGCCGGACCGGATAGGGAATGACGACGATGGCGAGCAGGAACAGCAGGTTGATCGCCCCGAACCAGTGATCGCTCCGGGCGTAGATCCGGCCCGAATAATGGTGCTGAAGCCAGTAAGCGCCGAGCATTCCGAAGCAGAGGAGCAAGGCGAGATGCTCGCGCCACTGCTCGGCCATCGCCTTCGCCAGATCGGTGTAGCCGCTCGGGCCGTCGGGCGCTCCGGGCACCTTGGTCTCGACGATCAGCAGGGTCAGAGCGATGGCGAAGACCGCGTCGCTGAACCCCTCGAACCGGCTCAGCCCGCGCTCGGCGCCATGGGTCTTCGCGTTGGGGCGGTGAGCCATCCGCCGCCAACGCCCAGGGCTCGCTCAAGTTGCCGCCCGGCCTGCGCACAGGGACCTGGTGACTGTCACTAGTGACTGTCACTAGTGACTGTCACTTTTGCAGCCGAGATGCCTGAAGGCGGGGCTGATCGTCGCCGCCGAGGGCGACGTCGTCACCCTGTTCCCGCCGCTCGTCATCGACGAGGCGATTGCAGTGGAAGGCCTCGACATCCTGGAGCGCTGCGCGGCGGCCGACGCTTCCAGGCTATAGACTCGCCCAAAGAAAAGGCCGCCGGCTCGAAGGAGCCGGCGGCCATTGTCTTGTTTCGTCATCCCGGACTTGATCCGGGATCCATGAATACGGCGCTTCACACGAAGACACCTGTGTTCATGGATTCCGGCTTTCGCCGGAATGACGGGCTTGTCAGGCTTCGGCGGCCGTCTCGTCGCCTTCGCCCGCTTCGGCCTCTTCCGCCGGAGCGGCTTCCGCCGCCGCCGCCGGAGCGGCCTCCGTCGCGATCTCGCCCGGCTCGGCGTTGGGATCGTAATCCTCGGTGAAGCCCGCCGTGTCCTTCTCGAACATGTCGGCCATCACGTCGACGCCCTGGGCCTGGAGCTCGGCCTCTTCGGGCGAGCGGGCGACGTTGACCTTGATGGTCACCGACACCTCGGGATGGAGCGCGATCCTGACCTCCTGGAGGCCGATCGACTTGATCGGGCGGTCGAGGACGATCTGGTTCTTGGCGACCTTGTGGCCCTCGGCTTCGAGCAGCTCGGCGAGGTCGCGGGCCGAGACCGAGCCGTAGAGCTGGCCGGTGTTCGACGCCTGGCGGATGAGCTGGACGGTGGTTCCGTCGATGCCCTTGGAATCGGCTTCGGCCGCGGCCCGGCGCTCGGCGTTCTGGGCCTCGATCCGCTCGCGGTTCGACTCGAACACCTTGCGGTTCGATTCATTGGCCCTCAGCGCCTTGCCGTTGGGAAGGAGGAAGTTGCGGGCATAGCCGTTCTTCACCTTCACCACGTCGCCGATCGCGCCGAGCTTCTCGATCCTCTCGAGGAGAATGACATCCATTGCTCGCGCTCCTTATTTCACGACGTAGGGGAGAAGGCCGAGATGGCGGGCGCGCTTGATCGCGGTGGCCAGCTCGCGCTGCTTCTTGCCGGAGACGGCGGTGATCCGGCTGGGGACGATCTTGCCCCGCTCGGAGACGAAGCCCTGGAGCAGGCGGACGTCCTTATAGTCGATGACCGGAGCGTCCTTGCCCGAGAAGGGGCAGCTCTTGCGGCGGCGGAAGAATGGGCGTGCCATCGGTGCTGGTCCTTTCTCTTAAGCGTCGGCGAAGTCGGGGCGGGGCGCGCGGTCGCCGCGGTCGCGGTCGCGGCCGCCGCGATCTCCGCGGTCGCCCCTGTCGCCCCTGTCGCCGCGCTCTCGGTCGCGCTCGCCGCGGCGCATCATCGCCGACGGGCCCTGCTCGTGCTCGTCGACTCGGACGGTCATGTAGCGGATGACGTCCTCGTTGATCTGGGTCTGGCGCTCCAGCTCGGCGACGGCCGCGGCGGGCGCGTCGAAGTCGAGCATGACGTAATGGCCCTTGCGGTTCTTGGCGATCCGGTAGGCGAGCGAGCGAAGGCCCCAGGTCTCGGTCTTGACGACCTTGCCGCCGGAATCCTCGATGATCTTGGTGGCGGTCTCCGCCAGCGCGTCGACCTGGGCCTGGGCCAGGTCCTGACGCGCGATGAACACATGCTCGTAAAGCGGCATGGCAGCGCATTTCCTTGTCTTTGGCCGATCGCTGACGCCGCCCAGTGCGGACGCCCCTCCGGCTTTCGTCTAAAAGCTGAACGGGGCGAAAAGGCACGGCCTTCGCCCCGGACGAGGGGGCACATGGCCGATTGGGCGGGAAAAAGCAAGCCCGCCCCGCCGGTGAAGTTCATGAAGTTCATGGTTTCCCGCGATTCCCCGGCCCCGCACCGAAACGCGAGGCGAGAGCGTTGCGCCCTTCGCCTCGAAGGCTTCGACCGACCCGCCGCGGGGAAGGGCAGACTGGGGCCCAATCGCTTTCGCTCCGAGCAGCGGGGGCCGGAAGTTTCGAAGTTTCGGCTTCCCGTGAACTGAAAAAGCTCCGAACGCCTGGCTACCTCCTCGCGCGCCTAGCCTGGCAGGGGGAATCACTGCGAAATTAAGCGT
>DASQJV010000435.1:0-4943 GCA_035630855.1 Allosphingosinicella sp.
TTCATTCTTGTAAAAGTGCACTTGAAAGTCTCCGGACGGAGATTGATATGTTGGCGTCGAGTACTTACTTAGGCCTGCGGGAATGTTTGGATTGTTTATTTCGCTTTCGTCCAAGATCTTCCGGGATTCGCTGATTACTTGCGGCGTGAGTTCACCCGTTTCCGTAAAAACCGAAGCTCCGCTCTCACGAGCAAGCGCGGCGTTTAAGCGGGCAGCATCTGCGATGTTATCAGCACCTTTGATGAGTTTGCTTGCGATGTCACCGACACCGGGGACAACTCCGACGCCGGCAGCAATGACATTCGTGGCGGACGGATCGACGACCGCTTCCGCAACGCCTTTGATGTCCCCCACAACGGGGATAAAGTCGATTGCCGTTTCGATACTGCCGTGCACAGGCGGTGGGTTAAAGCCGCGCCCCTGAGCCGCCTCGAATGAAGTCGGATCATCGACTGGGACTAACCCGCTGGGATCGTTTCTGTTTAATGGATCGTTATCGACATAGGCATACAGGTTGACCCCGCCTTCATATCCGATCGGATCCACCTGCAGGAACCGCCCGAGCGTCGGCGAGTAGATGCGGGCCTTGTAATACCACAGGCCGAGCTCCGGCACCCAGGCCTGGCCGGTATAGCCGAACCTTCCGGCGTTGCTTGCCGCGGGAATGCCCCAGGGGTCGTAGCTGTTGGCGGCGACCGGGTTGCCGTACATGTCGGCGACGCCGACGATCGAGCCCTGGTGGTCTGCGACCAGGCCGCGGCGCCAGCCGCTGGCGAGATTATCGTACCAGACGATCGGGTCGTCGGCCTTGGCGTCGTTGCCGTGGACGTAGCGGTGGCGCATGGTTCCGGCGGGGTCGTATTCGGCGACCAGCGCATCGCCGTCATAGACGAGGATGCGCGGTGTGAGGCCCGGGCCCGAGACTCGGAACAGCCGCCCCAGCGGGTCGTATTCGAGGCTCGCCGTCTTGGCGCCGGAAGCGTCGACCAGGCGGTTCTCGACGTCGTAGAGGAAGGCGGTCGAGCCGTCGTTCTTGAGGTTGCCGTTGAGGTCGTAGTGGAAGGCGGGTCCCTGAACGCCGTTGCTGGTCGTCCCCGTATATTGGTTGAGGCCGTTCACCCCATAGCTTCGGGCGACATTGTAGGCGCCGCCCCAGGCATAGGCATCGTTGCTCGCCGAGCGGCTGACGATCTGCAAGGCGGGGTTGTAGCTGAAGCCCAGCACATGGTCGCGGTCGAGGCCCAGGAGGTCGTGGCTCAGCGACTGCAGCCGGCCGGCCGGATCGTAGGCATAGTCGGTGGCGGCGGCCCAGCCGCTCCTCACCCGGCGCCCGGCCGCATCATAGATGGAGGTGGCGATCGGATCGCCACCATTCTCGCGGATGAGGGTCGGCCGGTCGAGTCCGTCCTGGTCGTAGGTGAAGAAACTGTTGTCGGGATGGATGACCCGGATCCGGTTGCCGTTGGGGTCATAGAGATTGCCGACCGTCCTCGCGACGCCGCCCATGTCGCTCGAGCTCGAGACGAGCTGGCCGAACCCGTTATAGATGTTGGTGACGCCTTCGCCCGACAGGCTGTCGAACCGGGCCCGGGTCTGCAGGCCCCTCAGGTCGTAATCGTAATAGACGTCGCGGGTCTGGGCCGCGGTGAGGTCGGACCGCGACGGGACGACCTTCACCGTCATCCGGTTGAGGTCGTCGTACTGATAGGTCAGCTCCGAGCCGTCCCGCTTCCTCAGCCTCGTCCGGTTGCCGTTCTCGTCATAGCTATATTCTTCGTAATCGGACACATCGACGCTGCCGGTCGCGGTCTTCGAAGGGAAGATCCAGCGCTTCTGCCGGTCGAGCCCGTCCCAGCTCATCTCGGCGCGGTTGCCGTTGGCGTCGATCACGGCTTTCTGCTTGCCGTTCGGCGTATATTCGTAGCGCGCATAGACCTGCTGGAGGCCGGTCCCGACCGCCTTCTCAACCTTCTCGAGATCGCCCTGCAAAGTATAGCTGTGGCGGGTGATCCGATCGGGGCCGAATACCGGATGCGGAGTCCCGGGAACGCATTTGTTGGGAAGCGCATAGGCCCAGACGTCCGGGTTCATCCTCTGCGCGATGCATTTGAGGCGGCCGGCGCCGTCATAGCCGTACTCGGTCATCGTCGCGACTTGGCCGCCGCCGCTGGTCGATTCGCCGACCTTGCGGCCCATCACGTCATACTGGATGTCGGACCGGGTGACCACGGTGAAACCGGTCCAGTCCTTGGGAGCGATGGACTCGCCCTGCCAGGCGGAAAGGTGGCCCTTCTCGACCTTGGTCAACCGGCCGGCCGTGTCGTAAGTGCTCCGGGTGGCGAGATAGGTGAGCGGACCGGCGCCGTCCGGATCGGGCGCGATCGTCCCGACCTCGCGCCGCATCAGATCGTAGCGAACAGCATGGGTGCCGGCCGTGGGCGAGGCCTGGGCCGAGGCCAGCGAGGGCGCCAGCGCAAGGGCGAGCGCCGCCAGGCGCAAGAAAGGCCGGGCGCTCATTGGCAATTCCCGCTCGGACGGGTGGTGCTGATCTGATTGCCCTGCCAGTCATAGCCGTAGCAGGTTTTGCGGCTGACCCCGCCGGCGGTCACCGTCTCGGAGCGCAGAGTGAGGTTGTTCGGGCCGCTGTCCGGCCCGTAATCGTAGGTGGTGACCACCTCGTCCCCGGCGATTGCGCAGCCCCATCCGGACGCCGCCCCGGTCGCGCAGAAGGCCTTGCGGCTCGGCAGGTAGATCGATCCGGCTTCCGGCGAATGGCCGGCGCCGTTGCTGACCCAGGCCCGGCGAAGCGCATATTCGTAGCGCACCTGCGGCCTGATGCCGTTCACCGCGGGGCCGGTCTCGGTCTTCACGCCGCCATGCGGCTCGTAGGTATAGTCGGTCTGGTTGCCCTTATAATCCCTGCTCGAGACCGGCTTGTTACAGGTCTTGCGCGAGGTTGGGCAGATCGAAGCATCCGGAAACTCGCTCCACTTGGCGACGGTCGCGACGCCGGAATTCGGCTTGGCTTCCCAGGTCTCGGAGGCCTTCAGCCCGCCACGGTAGCTGTAGCGGACGTTATTGCCTTCCGGATGGGTGAGCCGGGCCAGCTCGAGGCCGTCCCACTGCAGGCCGGTCATCCGCCCGTTATGGTTGTAGGTGGTCAGCAGGCCGGCGCTGAACTCGGCCCAGACGTTGATTCCCTCCGGCCCGGTATAGTTGCCGGCGCTGGTGGGCGGCGGGTCGCCCGGATTCTGGACATATTCCGGATCGGGCGGCTGGATATTGTAATTCCAGACGGCGCCGTCGGCCGTGGTCTGCTGGCCCACCTCGTAATTGGCGGAATAGACGTTGGCGACCTGACAGGCGGAGCTGTTGACCTGGCGGACGCAGGTGAGCTGCGCGTTGACGCCGTAATCATAGCCCCAATTCTGGCCCATGACGTCGACGACGTTGGTCACGTTGGAGGCGCCGTAGCTGTAGCTCACCGCCAGCGCGGCGCCGGCGCAGGTGGTGGCGGCGGTGACGTAGGTGACGGCGCGGTTGTAGCCGCAGGCCTTGCTGATCGAGTTGGTCGAGCCCGCATAGTCGAAGACCAGCGAATAGCCGTAATTGCTCGCGATCTGCCGCAGCTGCTGGCCGCTGTAGATGTAGCTGAGCGTATGGCCGTCCGCATAGTCGATCCGGGCGACCCGCTGACTGCCCGTCGAGGTGCCGGAGCCGAAGGGATTCGCCGTCGTGCTGAACGTGTAGACGTTGCCCTGGGCGTCCGTGTAGACGAAGGCGCCGCCGACCTTGGCCAGCGTCTGGCCGTCGCAATCGGGGTTCCAGCAGGAATAATTGCCGTTGCTGTGGCTGAAATGGACGACTCCGCGGCCCAGCACCACATAGACCCCGTCCAGCTTGAAGGGGTCCTTCGTGATGACGAAGATGGCGTAATTGTGGGTCCAGTGCGGCCCGAAATAATTGCTTCCGTCGACCGGATTGCCGCCGAGGTACGAACGCTCGAGCGTGAAGGGGCCGATCGACAGGTCGGTCGTCTTGTAGCTGAATCGGCCCTTGGTCAGGTCGACCCCGAGCGGGCTCAAAGTCATCTGCTTGGGCGGCTCATATTGGGCCGAAGCCGGGGCGGCGAGGAAGAGCGCGAGGAGCAGGCTCAGCAGGGTGAGACCCAAGGCTGGCGCGGTGCGACCCTGCGGCGCGTGGCGGCGGCGGCTCATCAGCATTGCCCCTGGACGATGTTGAGGTTGAGGGTCCCGGTCGCGGTCGCGCCCATCGAATCCTGAACCGTGTAGGTGATGACGGCCATTCCGGTACCGCTGTTGTTCGTCCGGAAGACGATGCTGGGAGCGCGGTCGAGCGCCGTGCCGAGGCTTCCCGAATAGGAGACCGAGACCAGGGAGAGCGGCGTGTTGCCGTCGGGATCGTAATCGTTGTCGAGCACGTCGAAGACGCTCTGGAACTGGCATCGCATCATCTCGCCGCTGTCGGTGACCGCGACCGGCGGCTGGTTCCCCGGCGGCGGCGGCGGCGGCGGCGGCGGCGGAGGCGGTGGCGGAGGCGGTGGTGGTGGCGGCGGCGGTGGCGGAGTCCCGCCCGCTCCCGTCACCGAATAGCTCGAGCGATTTCCGGCCGGATCGTAACCGATCGTCGTGGCGAGGCCGTTGTTGACCGTGCCCGTGCTCGACGCGGCCGTCAGCCGTCCGAGCGCATCGTAGCTGTAGCTCGTCGTCTCGCCGGCCTGCACCGACGACGCGATCGCGAACAGCGATGTTGCCAGGAGATACCTGGCGCCCCCCTTTGCCACTTTTGCTGTGCCCCTCGACTGATTCGTGCCGCGGAAATTGGTTGTTCACTTCGCTCCGGTCAACATCGAACTTGTTGAAAATAAAGTCGTTTTTTTGGGTTTTTGAAATCGCACCTCCTTTTTTGGGCGATCCGTTCCC
>DASQJV010000436.1:0-3759 GCA_035630855.1 Allosphingosinicella sp.
TATTCCGAGGCGATCGGATTCGTCGCCGACAACAGCAATCCCGACAAGATCGACTATGTCACCTACGTCACCGCGCACGAGCTCGGCCACCAATATTGGGCCCACCAGATCATCGGCGCCGAGATGCAGGGCGGCACCATGCTCTCGGAGACGCTCGCCCAATATTCCGCGCTGATGGTGATGAAGCGGCTCTACGGCGAGGACAAGATCCGACGCTTCCTCAAGTTCGAGCTCGACGGCTATCTGCGCCGCCGCGGCGGCGAGCCGGTCGAGGAGCTGCCGCTGATGCGCGTCGAGAACCAGCAGTACATCCACTACAACAAGGGCTCGCTGGTCATGTACCTGCTCCAGGAGCGGCTCGGCGAGGCGGCGGTCAACCGGGCGCTGCGGACGGTGCTGGACAAGTACAAGTTCAAGGGCGCGCCCTATCCGCGCTCGATCGAGCTGGTCGAGGCGTTCCGCAAGGAAGCGAAGTCGCCCGAGGACCAGGCCCTGATCACCGACCTGTTCGAGCGGATCACGCTCTACGACCTCAAGGTCGGTGAGGCGAAGGCGACCAAGCGGCCGGACGGCAAGTGGGACGTCGTCGTCCCCGTCGAGGCGAAGAAGGCCTATGCCGACGGCCAGGGCAATGAGAAGCCCGCCGCCTTCGCCGACCGGATCGCCGTCGGCCTGTTCACCGCCGAGCCGGGCCGCGGCGCCTTCGACCGCAGGAACGTGCTGGTCATGCAGCGCCAGCCGGTGAGGAGCGGCAAGCAGGTCTTCCGCTTCGTCACCGACAAGAAGCCGACCCACGCCGGGATCGACCCCTATAATTTCTACATCGACCGCAACAGCGACGACAATGTCGGGCCGGTGGCCTGAGATCCTCCCCATCGCCAGATGGGGAGGGGGACCAGGCGAAGCCTGGTGGAGGGGAAATACGGAGTCCGCATCGCCCCTCCACCACGGCGCTTCGCGCCGCGGTCCCCCTCCCCCAGACAAGCTGGGGGAGGAATTCAGGCCACGATCTGCTCGATGACCCCGAAGATCGGGTGGCCCGCCTCGTCGTCCATCCAGATTCGCACGGTGTCGCCGCGCTTCAAGAACTCGGTCTTCGCCGCGCCCTCGAGGATCGTCTCGACCGTCCTCACCTCGGCGATGCAGGAATAGCCGAGGCCGCCCTGGTCGATCGGCTTGCCCGGGCCTCCGTCCGAGTCGCGGTTGGACACCGTGCCGGAGCCGATGATCGAGCCGGCGCCGATGTTCCGGGTCCTGGCGAGATGGGCGATCAGGGTTCCGAAGTCGAAGGTCATGTCCACGCCCGCGTCCGCCCGGCCGAACGGCTTGCCGTTGAGGTCGACCTTGAGGGCGCCGTGGAGCTTGCCGTCCTTCCAGCGCTCGCCGAGCTGCTCGGGGGTGACGAAGACCGGCGACAAAGCCGAGGCGGGCTTGGACTGGAGGAAGCCGAAGCCCTTGCCGAGCTCGGCCGGGATGAGGTTGCGGAGCGAGACGTCGTTGACGAGGCCGACGAGCAGGACGCGGTCCCTCGCCTCCTCGGCGGTGATCCCCTGCGGGACGTCGCCGGTCACAACCACCACCTCGGCCTCGCAGTCGCAGCCCCAGGCCTCGTCGGCGAGGCCGATCGGCGAGCGCGGCGCGAGCATCTCGTCGGAGCCGCCCTGGTACATGAGCGGATCGGTCCAGAAGCTCTCCGGCATCTCCGCGGCCCGCGCCTGGCGGACCAGCGCGACGTGGTTCACATAAGCCGAGCCGTCGGCCCATTGGTAAGCGCGCGGCAGCGGCGCCAGCGCCTCGCGCTCGTGGAAGCGGTCGCGGGGGATGACTCCATGCTCGAGGTCGGTGGCGAGCAGCTCGAGCTGGGGGGCGAGCCGGTCCCAGTCGTCGAGGGCGGCCTGAAGGGTCGGCGCGATGTGGGTGGCGTCGGCGCACCAGGCGAGGTCGGCGCTGACCACGACGAGACGACCGTCGCGGCCGCCCTTGAGACTCCCAAGCTTCATCCGTCTCTCCCGTCATTCCGGCGAAAGCCGGAATCCATGAACACCGCGGTTCGAGGCGCCCCCTTTCGGTGTTCATGGACCCCGGATCAAGCCCGGGGTGACGGCGGAGGTGACGCTGGCAATCGGCCGCCGCCTTGGCTAGTGGGCTGGCAACCCACGAAATCCCCGGTCCGAAGGACTCCTCATGCGTAACATCGATCATTTCATCGGCGGCGCGGCGCACGCGTCGGGCGAGCGGCAAGGCGACGTGTTCGACCCGAACAACGGCGGAGTGCAGGCCAAGGTCCGCCTCGGCACCGCCGCCGACCTCGAGCGAGCGGTCGCCGCGGCGCGCGAGGCCTTCCCGGCCTGGGCCGCGACCAATCCCCAGCGCCGGGCGCGGGTGATGTTCAACTTCAAGGCCCTGGTCGAGCAGAATATGGAGGACCTCGCCCTCCTCCTCGCCTCCGAGCACGGCAAGGTGATCGCCGACGCGCGCGGCGACATCCAGCGCGGGCTCGAGGTGATCGAGTTCGCCTGCGGCATCCCGCACGCCCTGAAGGGCGAATATACCCAGGGCGCCGGGCCGGGGATCGACGTCTATTCGATGCGCCAGCCGCTCGGCCTGGTCGCCGGGATCACCCCGTTCAACTTCCCGGCGATGATCCCGATGTGGATGTTCGGAGTGGCCATCGCCTGCGGCAACGCCTTCATTCTGAAGCCGTCGGAGCGCGACCCCTCGGTGCCGGTGCGGCTCGCCGAGCTGATGAAGGCGGCGGGGCTGCCCGACGGGATCCTCCAGGTCGTCCATGGCGACAAGGAGATGGTCGACGCCATCCTCGACCATGACGAGGTGAGGGCGGTCAGCTTCGTCGGCTCGTCCGACATCGCCCAATATATCTACAGCCGCGGCACCGAGAACGGGAAAAGGGTCCAGGCCTTCGGAGGCGCCAAGAACCACGGCATCGTCATGCCCGACGCCGATCTCGACATGGTCGTCAACGACCTCGCCGGAGCCGCCTTCGGCTCAGCCGGCGAGCGCTGCATGGCGCTTCCGGTGGTGGTTCCGGTCGGCGAGACGACGGCCACGAACCTTCGCGAGAAATTGATCCCGGCGATCGAGGGGCTCCGGGTCGGGGTCTCGACCGACTCCGAGGCCCATTACGGGCCGGTGGTCAACGCGGCGCACCGCCAGCGGATCGAATCCTACATCCAGATGTGCGCCGACGAGGGCGGCGAGCTGGTCATCGACGGCCGCGGCTTCTCCCTCCAGGGCCATGAGGAGGGCTTCTTCATCGGCCCGACCTTCTTCGACCATGTCAAGCCGAGCTTCCGCTCCTACCAGGAGGAGATTTTCGGGCCGGTCCTGCAGATGGTCCGCGCCGAGAGCTTCGAGGAGGCGCTTCGCCTGCCCTCCGAGCATCAATATGGCAACGGAGTCGCCATCTTCACCCGCAACGGTCACGCCGCGCGCGAGTTCGCGGCCCGGGTCAATGTCGGGATGGTCGGGATCAACGTGCCGATCCCGGTGCCGGTCGCCTACCATACGTTCGGCGGCTGGAAGCGGAGCGGCTTCGGCGACATCAACCAGCACGGCATGGAAGGCGTCCGCTTCTGGACCAAGACCAAGACGGTGACACAGCGCTGGCCCGACGGCAGCGTGACGGGCGAGAATGCGTTCGTGATCCCGACGATGGGATAAACTAAGCTATAATCGCATAAACACGGCGGCGTCTTGATCGCAAAGCGCAATCGGCTATCATGGTAGAATGAATGCCCG
>DASQJV010000437.1:0-2008 GCA_035630855.1 Allosphingosinicella sp.
ATCATCCCGCCCAACAGCTTCGCTTTGGCGCGGACGGTCGAATATTTCCGGGTGCCGCGCGACGTGCTCGTCATCTGCCTCGGCAAATCGACCTATGCGCGCTGCGGGATCATCGTCAACGTGACCCCGCTCGAGCCGGGCTGGGAAGGCCATGTCACGCTCGAATTCTCGAACACGACCCCCCTCCCCGCCAAGGTCTACGCCAACGAGGGCGCCTGCCAGTTCCTCTTCCTCAAGGGCAACGAGCCCTGCGAGACGAGCTATGCCGACCGTGCCGGCAAATATATGGGCCAGCGGGGGGTCACCCTGCCGAAGCTGTAGCGGCGGCCGCCGTCAGGCGACCCAACCGTCATCCCGGGCTCGACCCGGGATCCATGAACTCAGGCCTGCGAAGTGCTTCGCGGATCCGTGTCCATGGATTCCGGCTTTCGCCGGAATGACGGCTTGGGGCTCCGCGCCGCCGCACGCGCCTTACTGCTGCTGCGCCTCGTCGAATTTCTCCCACTCGGCCTTGGTGTAGCAGAGGCGCTCGCGCTTCATCCTCGACTCGGTGGCGTCGATGAACTTGCAGATCTTGCGCTCGCCCTTGGCCTTCACTCCGGCGTCGCCGCCGGAATCGGAGGCGAGGACCTGCTGCTGCTGGCCCTGGCTCTTGGCCGCGAGGGCCGGGCTGCCCGCGGCCATCGCCAAGGCTGCGGCCGACGCGAAAATCATCCTGATGCTCATCCACTCTCTCCTCGTGTCTTCATCCCTTCCCCAAGAGTAAGCGCTGCCCGCCGCCGGCCCTATAGGCCCGCGGGTCGTCGGCAGAAGCGTGGAGTCGGTTGGTCGAAAAGGGGGTCTCGAGGGGCGCAACCCCTCTCCCTGCAGGGGAGAGGGACAGGTTCGCGGAGCGAACCAGGGTGAGGGCAACGGCGACGGAGGACGGTCCCTCACCCTCCCACCCGGCTGCGCCGGGCGGGGCCCTCCCTCTCCCCTGCCGGGAGAGGGGTCTTACCGGCCGCGGTGGCGGACGTTCGTGGGGCGGCCCCGGCGGCCCCTGGGCCGCTCCTTCTCGTCGCGGCGGTCGCCGCGGCGGGGGCGGGCGGGGGCGTAGCCGGCGTCGGGAAGCTCGAACCTGAGGCCGCCGGAGACGGGATTGGCCTCGACCAGCCGGAGCTTGAGGCGCTGGCCGGGGCTGAAGCGCTCGCCGCTGTCGTCGCCGACCAGGCTCTGACTGGCCTCCTCGTAGCGGTAATAATCGGAACCGAGAGTCGAGACCGGGACGAGGCCGTCGCCGCCCAGCCCTTCGACGGTGGCGAAGAAGCCGAACGGCTGGACCCCGGTGATCCGGCAGTCGACGAGGTCGCCGACGCGCTCGGAGAGGTAGGCGGCGACGTAGCGGTCGAGGGTCTCGCGCTCCGCCTCCATCGCCCGCCGCTCGAGCTGCGAGATGAGCTCGCCGGTCACCTCCATCGCCTCCGCCTCCTGGTCGGCGAGCCCGCCTTCGCCAAGCCCCCAGGCGCGGACGAGGGCGCGGTGGACGACGAGGTCGGCATAGCGGCGGATCGGGCTGGTGAAGTGGGCGTAGGAGCCGAGCGCGAGTCCGAAATGGCCCTTGTTGTCGGGGGAGTAATAAGCCTGGGTCTGGGTTCGGAGGATCTGCTCCATCACCTGGGGCCGGAAATCGGCCTCGCCGATCCGGTCGATGACGTGGTTGAAGGTGGCGGGGCGGACGACCTGGCCGAGCGCGAACTCGACTCCGAACGTCTTGAGGTAATCCCTGAGCGCGACCAGCTTCTCGCGGCCGGGAGGCTCGTGGTCGCGGTACATGACCGGCGCCTTCTTCGCCTCCAGCGCCTTGGCGGCGGCGACGTTGGCGGCGATCATGGAATCCTCGATGAGCTTGTGGGCATCGAGCCGCTCGCGCGGCGCGACCGACATGATCCGCCCGGTCTCGTCGAGCACCACCCGGCGCTCGGGTAGGTCCAGCTCGAGCGGGGCTCTCTTCTCGCGCGCGGCGAAGAGC
>DASQJV010000438.1:0-5559 GCA_035630855.1 Allosphingosinicella sp.
TGTGGGCGAGGATGCCGATGTGGAGGGTCATGGAGACACCTTATCCTCCCAAGCCTTTGCAGGGGAGGGGGACCAGCCGCAGGCTGGTGGAGGGGGTTCTTGCGGCGAAAGGGCCCCTCCACCATGCTTCGCATGGTCCCCCTCCCCGGAAATCCGGGGGAGGAATTGGGTTAGCGCGGCGCCATCCTGATCGCCCCGTCGAGCCGGACATACTCCCCGTTCAGATAATTGTTCTCGGCCATGAACACGGCGAGGCGGGCATATTCCTCCGCCCGGCCGAGCCGCTTCGGGAAGGGCACCTGCGCCGCCAGCGCGTCCTTCACGTTCTGGGGCATCATCGCCACCATCGGGGTCTCGAACACGCCCGGAAGGATGGTGTTGACCCTGATCCCCTCGTTCATCAGGTCGCGCGCGATCGGCAGCGCCATCCCGAGCACTCCGGCCTTGGAGGCCGAATAGGCCGCCTGGCCGATCTGCCCGTCCTGCGCCGCCACCGAGGCGGTGTTGACGATCAGCCCGCGCTCGCCGTCCTCGAGCGGCTCGAGCCCGACCATTCCGAAGGCCGACTGGGCGAGCACCCGGAAGGTGCCGATCAGGTTGATCTGGATGGCGAGCTCGAACTGGTGGATCGGATAGGGCCTGGCCTCGCCCGTCGCCTTGTCGCGGCCGACCGTCTTGGCCGCGTTGGCGACGCCGGCGCAATTGACGCAAATCCGCTCCTGGCCGTGGGCCTCGCGGGCGCGGGCGAAGCCGGCCGCGACCGCCTCGTCGGAGGTGACGTCGACCTGGGCGAAGATCCCGCCGATCGAGGCCGCCACCGCCCCGCCTTTCTCGGAATCGCGGTCGAACACCGCCACCTTCACGCCGCGCCCGGCGAGCGCCCGGGCCGTCGCCTCGCCGAGGCCTGAGGCGCCGCCGGTGACGACCGCGGCGATGTCGGGTCCAAGCTTCATCGATCTTCTCCCTGATGGATTTTCCACTGCTCCTAGGCAGTCGGGAGCGGGTCATCAAGCGGGGGCGAATTGTTCATTGTATGCACAGGAATGCATAATTATACAGAGGCTCATGACGACCTGCTCTCCCGAGCGCCCGTGGGGCCTGCATAACCGGGTTCGCAACGACGAGGATTGCGAGCGCTGCGGCTGGACCGCTCCGGGGCCGAAGGGCGACGCCCTCGCCGACGCCCTCGAGGCGACCGCGGAAGTCCGCGCCCGGGCCGCGGCGCTCGGCTGGACCGTGCACGGCGGCGATCCCGCCGAGGCGCTGGCGGCCTGACGGCCCATTTTGTGCGCCCGCCATTGAACGCGCGCCCGGGCCGGGCCATCTGACCTTAAACCGGCATGCAGCTCACCATCGACCAGCAGGCCTCGGCGGCGATGAGCCGACTGACCGCCATCCGCCTCGCCCTTCTCACCTCGCGGGCGATGGAGCATTGGCGCGAGGGCGTCGGCGACAATGAATCGGCGATGATCCTCCTCGCCGTGGTCGCGATCACCGGCGAGCGGCTGACCCGCACCGAGCTTCCCGAGGCGCTTCGCAACGTCGCCACCGCGCTTCCGCCCGGCTATGCCGCCGGCTGCAACATCAGCTCGATCGCCGCCGCCACCGGCCTCAACCGCGAGACCACCAGGCGCAAGGTCAGCGCTCTCGTCGAGCGCGGCTATCTCTGCCGCAGCCCGAAGGGCGAGATCTGCTTCCCCGCCGAGCGCCAGCAGGATCCGGCGACGCTCGACTTCCTCAGGAAGCAGTTGGAGGCGGTCGCCCGCTTCGCCAACGACGCCATCCGCGACGGAGTCCTCAAGGCCGCCTAGGGTCCTAGGCTCCGCGCGGGCCGCCCGGCTTCAGCCGCTCCGCCTCTCTCTCATATTCCTCGGCGATGGCGAGCAGGGCCGCCCGGTCCGTGTCGTTCTTCAGCTCGCCCGCCAGTCGCCGGAACACCGCCGCCCGAGCCTCATATTCGTCCGCCATCTTCACCATCGCGCCGCGCTACCGGCCCCGGCACCCCGCCGGGCGGCCGAGGCGCACAAAATGTGCAGCCCCCGCATTCCCCCCAAGCTCCGCCCGCGAAAGGAAGGGTCGACGGGCGGCAGGCCCCACCATGTCGCCCGCGGGCCCGCCGCGTTTGCCACGGATGCGGCGGGCCCTTCCCGCCGCCTCGTCGGGCCCCGGCTCCCTAGCCCCCGCCCGTCCAGAAATAGACGAGGATCATCGCCGGAAGCGCGACCAGGAACGAGGCCATGGCGTAGCTCAGCGACTTGGCCCGGCGGGGCGGCGCGGAATCCTCCACCGCTCAGCCCGCCGCCGCCAGGAGCCGCCAGTCGAGCCCGGGAAGCTTGACCATCGCCGCGTCGCAGACCGTGCAGCGGCTGACGAAGCTGCCCTTGTCCCAATGGCTCGCCTTGGTGTCGGCGACGTGTCGCCCGAACAATGTATGGAGGCTCATCGCGGAGTCCCCGCGCCCGGGTTCGTGAAGGTCATGATCGTCGCCTCGTTGCGGCAAGCGGGAGCGCGGACGTCTCCCAGTCACGGGGCGCTTGCGGAAAAGGGGCGCGGGTGATGGAGCCTATATGGGGTGCGGGAAGCGGATAGCGAGGGCGGGAAAGTTTCCTCCATTTTGCGAACAAATTCCGTCTTTACAACGAATTTCCGATTTGTTTCTAACCTAAACCACGGAACCGGCTCGGAGAGGTCCGAGCCACTGGCTGGATGCGTGGGGCGCATGAACGCTGGGAATTCCTCGCCGTTGTTCAGATCCCAGATGCTCGAAGCGCGCCGGCAGCGCGTGCTCGGCGAAATCGTGCTGACCCAGCCGGTGCGCACTCAGCTGCTCGTTTTTCTCCTGTTCGGAATCATCGCCATGCTGGCGCTCTGGGTGACGCTCGGCACCTACACGCGCACCGAGGCGGCGCGCGGCATCCTCGTCACCGACGCTGCATCCGCCAAGGTGGTCGCGATCCGCCCCGGCGTCGTCACCGCGCTCGCGGTCCGCGAGGGCCAGCTCGTTCGCGCCGGTCAGACGATCGCCACGATCCGGGTCGAACAGGGCAGCGAGACCGGCGGAAGCGCGGTCGCCGAAAGTCTCGGCGCCCTCGAAACGCAACGCGGCCTCACCCGCGACCAGATCCGCCTGGCAGGCGAGCGCGCGGCGGGCGAGCGTGCAAGGGTGTCCGCGACCCTGAGCGGGCTGGCCCAGCAGCGCTCAGATCTGTCCGGCCAGATCGCGCTTCAGGAGGAAGCGGTGGCCTCGGCGAAGGACCTGCTCGACCGGATCCAGTCCGTCGTCGAGAAAGGCTTCGTCAGCAAGATCGAGGTCGAGCGCCGCCGCCAGACCTGGGTGGCTGCCCGGCAGGAGCTTGCGCGTTTGCGCCAGCAGTCGAACGCGGTCGCGGCCGAGACCCGTCGAGCCTCGGCGGAGCTGGCTCGGATCTCGGCCGATGCCGGCGCCCAGATCGTCACCGCCCGGGCCGAGGCGGAATCGATCGCCCAGCGGCAGGCGCAGCTCAAGGGCGAGCGGGCCTATACGATCGCCGCTCCGATCGGCGGGCGGGTGACGGCGCTGCTGGCGGCGGTGGGCCGGACCGTCGAGCCGAGCCTTCCGATGATGGTGATCGTCCCGGACGGCTCGGCGCTTCACGCGGACGTCTACGCGCCGACCCGAGCGATTGGCTTCGTCAAGCCGGGCCAGGAGGTTAGGCTCCTCTACGATGCCTTCCCCTACCAAAGGTTCGGAAGCTTCAAGGGACGGATCGCCGCCGTCTCGCGGACGGTGCTCGACCCGCGCGAGCTCGCCGCGCCGCTCAAGATCGACGAGCCCGTATACCGGATCGAGGTCGCCCCGAGCGCACAGGCGGTCGCCGCCTATGGCGAGCGGATGAAGCTGCAGCCGGGAATGACCCTCACCGCGAGCATCGTCCTAGACCGCCGCTCCTTCCTGGACTGGCTGCTCCAGCCGCTCAACGCCGTGCTCGGCAGGAATTCGGAGGGGGCCGCCGGATGACGGCCCGGCTCATCGATTCTCCCCAGCTGCCCCGCGACCGCGTCCTCGCCTATTCGGGCCTGCTGAAATTCCCGACGATCGAGCCGCTTTCGCCGCTGGCCGTCCAGAGCAAGGCAATGGAGGCCCAGCTGCGAAGCGCCCGGCCGAGCTCGCGGGCCTCGCTCGATCGCCTCTGCGCCGCCCTCGATCGCCCGGACTGGGAAGCGGCGTATTCCTATCCGGGCTTGAGCGACGAGCTTGAGCCCTATGTGCAGGCTGCCGAGGACTGCCATGCTGTTCCCGCCGGCCGGAAGGCGGCGACGGAGTTCGCGGTTTACGCGCGTCTGGCCGTCCGGCACGTGCCTTTGGCGGCCATGGACGACGAAGCGTTCACCCGCTTCCTGATGGCGGTCCACCGGCGGCTCGGGGCGGGCCGCAATGCGCTTCGCGACGGACCAGTGGGCCTTCGCCCCGATGCGGCGGGAAACAGGGTCCTGTTTCCGGATCACCGCCTCTGCCCCGCGCTGCTTTCCTCCCTGAACGGCTTCCTTCATGCTCATCTCGCGGCTTACCCCGCCCTGTGCGCGTCCGTCGCCTATGCGGGGATCGTCTACGCTCACCCGTTCAACGACGGCAACGGCCGCACTGCCCGGACGATCTGCAACCTGATCCTCGCCGGTTCGGCCGCCACCCGCCACTTCCTGCCGATCCAGGCCATCGCCGCCCGCCACCCGGCCTTCGGAATCAAGCTGAGGCGGGCGATCCACGGCGGCGATTGGCTGAGCCTTCAGACCTACTTCACGGAGGCGACGCGCCTCTCCCGGGCCTTGCAGGCCGGAAGCAATGAAAAAGACCCAACCTACGCGCAAAAGAAAGGAGAGGACAATGCGGCTTTTAAGTGATCATGAAATCAATCTCGTCTCTGGCGGCTGGGGAAGCAGCAGCTCGGTTTACGGCGGAGACATCACCATAACCGGCTACATGTTGGCGGACCTGAGCTGGTATTTCGACGCCGTGCCCTACACCGACGGCGGTGGTGGCGGCGGCAGCAGCAGCCCGAGCACCCAGGACGCTGAGCATCAGCAGACGGAGGACGCCAACGATACGCCGTGCGTCGACCAGGTGCCGGCGGGAGTGGACTTGTCCCAATTGAACGATCTGGCGAAGTACATGGGCTCGGTACTGGCCGCTTGCCAGGAACTGTCGGATTGGGAATGGGGCGCGTTTATTTACAAGGGCAGTGACGGCCAGCTCTATCAAAGCGAACCGTTCACGGCTGGCCACCATGACAATATAAATGGTGCTACCATATCGCTACCTCCCGGAGCGCACATAGTTGCCTATCTCCACACGCATCCTGACGATGGCCCAATGGATCAGCGGATGCTCTCCGACCCCGATCGCTCCTTCATCTCGGGTCTCATCGGCAGCTCGAACAGCAACTGGAGCGCGGATACCAACCTGCTGGCCTATGTCGTGACGAACGACAACACCACCAGCTACAAAACCTATGTTTATGACAAGTCAAATCGCGGCAAGACCAGCCCGGGGTGCTCGCTATGATCGGATTTCTAATATTGGCG
>DASQJV010000439.1:0-3120 GCA_035630855.1 Allosphingosinicella sp.
GCCGAAGCCCAGGCCGTCTTGACCAACTGGCCAACACTGAACCCGGCATCGAGGATCTTCGCCTTGAAAGCCGCCACGTCACTGTCCGACGGCTCGCGTCCGGCCGGGATCGGGTCCTGCCAGATCAGGTCTTCCGCCGGCACTTCCGGGCCGAGGTAGCGGACCCTGGGGCCCATGTCGCGATGGGTGAGCTTGAACCAGGCGCGGGCGAAGGCGTCCTTGAACGCCTCATGGTCGTCCCGGAACCGCTCCGAGATCGCCCGGAACTCGGGGTCCTCGCGGAGCGCCATGTCGGCCGTCGTCATCATCGTCGGGACCCGCTTCGAGGGGTCGTGCGCCGCCGGCGCCATGTCCTCCGGTTTCTGGTTCACCGGCTGCCATTGCTGCGCCCCGGCCGGCGAGCGCACCAGCTCATAATCATAGTCGAGCAGGAGCCGGAAATAATTCTCGGACCATTCGGTCGGCGTGTTCACCCAGCTGCCCTCGATCCCGCTGGTGATGGTGTGCTCGCCGAAGCCGCTCTCGTGGGCGCTCGCCCAGCCGAGGCCCTGGAGGGCGATGTCGGCCGCCTCGGGGGCGGAGTCGACCAGGCTCGGGTCGCCGGCGCCGTGCGCCTTGCCGAAGGTGTGGCCGCCGGCGGTCAGAGCCACGGTCTCCTCGTGGTTCATCGCCATCCGCTCGAAGGTGATCTTGATGTCGCGCGCCGACTGGAGCGGGTCGGGGACCCCGCCCGGCCCTTCCGGATTGACGTAGATCAGGCCCATCTGGATCGCCGCCAGCGGAGTCTCGAGCTCCAATTGCTCCTCGGGCAGGATCCTTGTCTTGTTGTCCGGATGGCCGACGAACTGCTCCTCCGAGCCCCAGTAGATGTCGCGCTCCGCCTCGAACACGTCGGCGCGGCCGCCGCCGAAGCCGAACACCGGGCCGCCCATCGATTCGATGGCGACGTTGCCGGCGAGGATGAACAGGTCCGCCCAGCTGATATGCTTGCCGTACTTGCGCTTGACCGGCCAGAGCAGCCGCCGCGCCTTGTCGAGATTGCCGTTGTCCGGCCAGGAGTTCAAAGGCGCGAAGCGCTGCTGGCCGCTGTTGGCGCCGCCGCGCCCGTCGGCGGTGCGGTAGGTCCCGGCCGCGTGCCAGGCCATTCGGATGAAGAGGCCGCCATAATGGCCGTAATCGGCCGGCCACCAGCTCTGGCTGTCGGTCATCAGCGCCGTCAGGTCCCGCTTCAGGGCCTGATAGTCGAGCGCCTTGAACGCCTCGGCATAGCTGAAGTCGGCGCCCATCGGGTCGGGCGACAGGCCGCCCTGGTTGAGGATCTCGAGCGGAAGCGATTCGGGCCACCAGTCGCGGTTGGTCCGTCCCAGAAGCGAGCGCACCGTCGTCGGCCGGCCCGCCGGGCAGCCGCCCATCTCACCCGTCTTTGCGTCCATGTTCCGGCCTCTCCTGCTTTGTGTTTCGCCCGGCGTTAGGCCCTCCCCCTCATCGGCGGAAGCGAAGAATAACGCTCAGGTCGAGCGGCAAAAACGATCATGCCGGGGGCGCCTTCGGCCTGCGGCCGGATTCCCCCCCAATCCGGACCGAAATGCAATTGTATCGTCGGATTTCCTGTGTTCCACTCGTGTTCCGGCGACTCGGTTGGGAGAGGCGCATGAGACGAAGACAGGGATGGGTGCTGCCGTTGGCGGCCGCGGCCGTCTTGATAGCGTCGGCGGCGCTTGCGGCCGAGACGATCACCTACACTTACGACGCCAAGGGCCGGCTGGTGAAGGTCGAGCGCTCGGGCACCGTCAACAACGGCGTCAAGGTCGAATATAGTCACGACAAGGCGGACAACCGGAGCAACGTCACCGTCACCGGCTCGCCCAATCCGCCGCCGCCCTAGGCGCTCCGGATGCCGGCGCTGCTGCGAAATCTGTACCTGGGGCTGCTCGCGGCGGCGGCGCTTCTGTTCGCCGCGGGTCCGGCCGAGGCGCAGACCCGGGCGCATCGCAACCTCGATGGCAACGGCGTCGACCTCGCCTATGGCGATTTCGTCATGTCTTTCCCCGAAGGCTCGATCGGCTCGGGCGAGGCCGAGCTGGCGCTGGCGCGCAACGGCGTCTGGACCTCGACCCGCCCCGACACCCACGAATGGGACCGGATCACCTTCCAGCAGCTCCCGCTCTCGGGCGGGACCGGCTACATCGTCGCCGCCGGCGGGGTCCAGGAGACGTTCACCGGCACCGGCAGCCTCCCCACCGGCTCCTCGCTGAGCGGAAGCGGCTCCGCCTTCATCTACCGGCAGGCCGACGGAACCCAGGTGATGTTCGACGGGAGCATCGGCAGCGGGCCCGGTTCGACCTATTGCAACGGCACCCAGAGCAGCTGCTTCCTGCTGCCGACCGCGGTCGCCTCGCCCGACGGCAGGACGGTCGAGCTGACCTGGGACTTCTGGACCTATTGCTGGGGGCCGATCGATTCCGAGAACGAGCCGTGCAGCTTCGCGGCCCGGCTGGCGAGCGTCTCGAACAGCTTCGGCTACGAGATCAGGTTCGCTTATTCGAGCGGCGGCTCGACCGGCTCGGCCATGCCGCCGTCGAGCTGGTACCAGCGCACCGGCGCCAGCTTCTACAACAACAATGTCTCGACGGGCACGGCCCAGGCCTCGGTCTCTTATTCCTATCCGTCGACCGGGGTCACCCAGGTAACCGACATGGGCGGGCGGGTGTGGCGGTTCACCGGAAGCGCGAACCGGGTCACCGGGATCCGCCGCCCGGGCGCCTCGTCCGACACGACGACGATCGCCTTCGACACCGGCAACGTCGTCACCTCGGTGACGAAGGAAGGCGTGACCACGACCTACGCGCGAAGCGTCAGCGGCTCGACGGCGACGATGGTCGTCACCAACGCGCTCAGCCAGACGGCGACGATCGTCTCGGACCTCGCCCTCGCCCGGCCGACCTCGGTCACCGACGGCCTCGGCCGCACCACCGGCTACCAATATGATTCGAGCGGCCGGCTGACCCGGGTCACCGCCCCAGAGGGCAATTACGTCCAGTACACGCTCGACGGCCGGGGCAATCCGACCCAGGCGCAGATGGTCCCGAAGAGCGGCTCGGGCCAGTCGGCGATCACCGT
>DASQJV010000440.1:0-16066 GCA_035630855.1 Allosphingosinicella sp.
GCGCCTGTTCGGCGGCCGCGCCGACGACACGTTGAAGGGCGGCGCCAATGCCGACCTCATCCACGGCAATCTCGGCGTCGACCACCTGACCGGCGGCGGCGGGGCGGACATCTTCCGCTTCGATTCGACGGCGGAGTCGGCGAGCCGCTCTGCCTTCGACCAGATCCTCGACTTCACGCCCGGTACCGACAAGGTCGACCTGTCGCGGATCGACGCCGACAGCCTCGCCGCGGGCGACCAGGCCTTCACCTGGATCGGCCACAATGCGTTCAGCGGGGCGGCGGGTGAGCTTCGGGTCGACAATCACAACGGCACGGGCTGGTTCGTCGAGGGCGACACCGATGGCGACCAGGTCGCCGATCTCGTCATCTTCCTGCAGCTGCAGGGGCCGGTTCCGCTCGGCGCGGGGGACTTCCTGCTCTGACCTCATTCCGGCGGAAGCCGGGATACGGGAGCACGGCGGCCGAGCCCGGGATGACGGGCGGCGCGGGGCGATAGGGCCTCGACAAGGGCGGGGCGCGCCGCCAAGGTGCGGCCGCTCAAGCGTCGGAGTGCCGGTGGATTTCGTCCCGATCCTGTCGATCTTCCTCCGCCCGGCGATCCGCGCCGTGGCGGCCGCCGCCGTCGCCGGCGCGCCGATCCTTTCCGGCGCCTCCGCTCAGGCCCCCGCGGACTCGCGCCGCTATACCGCGCTCTGGATCGTCCAGGGCAAGGCGGTGCCCGCCGGCGTCCGCACGATCCGCAAGGGCGGGTTCGTCTCTCTCCAGCGCCTGCTTCCGCCGATCCTGGTCCGCCTCGAGGCCGATGCGGCCGACGCAGAGACCGGCAAGGCGCTCGCGCCGGCCGGCGCCGAGCTGTTCGGACTCGTCACGAGCGGGCCGCCGCTCTTCTGCGTGACCGGCCGCCAATACACCCAGAGGTGCTTCGCCGACATGGACCGGGACGGCCGGCTCGACGGCCATTTCACCAAGTCGAACCCGGTCCAGGTCCTGCCCAGCTTCAGCGGCAAGCGGCCGGAGAAGATGAAGCCGGTCAAGGGCGGGCGCTATACGCCGGCCGACCCCGGGAGCATCAAGACGAAATATATCGTAGGAATCCGCTTCGCCCGGGTGAACAGCCTGCTTCAGACGCCGAACCCGGTCTTCCGGATCGTCTACGGGACCGAGGACTGGACGGACCATCTCACCCGGGAGATCATGCCGGGGGCCGGGGCCCAGAGCGTCGAGGCGCTCGGCGCCCGGTTCCGGATCCTCGGCCTCAACGGCGATTCCGTGGAGGTCGCGATCGACAGCAATATTCCACCCCAGCCCTTCGGGGTCGAGCAGCAAACAAGCTTCGGCTATTATTAGGACTGGCCATGGATTTCGTCTCGATCCTGTCGATCTTCGTGCTGGCGTGCTTCGTCGGCTATTATGTGGTCTGGTCGGTGACCCCGGCGCTTCACACGCCGCTGATGTCGGTGACCAACGCCATCTCCTCGGTGATCATCGTCGGAGCGCTGATCGCCGCGGCCGCGGCCGGAGTGCCGGGGGCGAAATGGCTCGGCCTCGCCGGGGTCGTCCTGGCCAGCATCAACATCTTCGGAGGCTTCGCGGTGACCGCGCGGATGCTCGCCATGTACAGGAAGAAGGAGAGGAAGGGGTGACGGTCCATGCACGGAGCTAGCGCCGCCCCGGCCTGGGTGATGGTCGCCTATCTGATTTCGGGAATCTGCTTCATCCTCGCCCTGCGCGGGCTGTCCAGCCCGGAGAGCTCGAGGAGGGGCAACCGGGCCGGGATCATCGGAATGGGGATCGCGCTCGCGACCACCCTCATCCACTACATGCCGACCCGGGACGAGGAATTCCCGCTCCAGTGGCACGAGCCGATCCACTGGGACAATCTGATGCTGATCGGCGGGGCGATCCTGATCGGGGCCGTCATCGGCCTGGTCACCGCCCGGCGGATCGCGATGACGGCGATGCCGCAGCTGGTCGCCGCCTTCCACTCGCTGGTCGGGCTGGCCGCGGTCCTCGTCGCCGGCGCCGCCTATCTCAACCCCGACGCCTTCGGCATCGCCACCGCCGGGATCATCCATCCGGTCAGCCGGGTCGAGATGAGCCTCGGAGCGGCGATCGGAGCGGTGACCTTCTCGGGCTCCGTCATCGCCTTCCTCAAGCTCAACGGCAACATGTCGGGAAAGCCGATCCTGCTCCCGCTCCGCCACGTCATCAACCTGGGTATAATGGCCGGAATAATCGGCCTCGTCGGTTATTTCACCACCGACCAGAGCGCCTGGGTGTTCGTCACCCTCACCGCACTTGCCTTCCTCGTCGGCTTCCTCCTGATCATCCCGATCGGCGGGGCGGACATGCCGGTCGTGGTGTCGATGCTGAACAGCTATTCGGGCTGGGCGGCGGCGGCGATGGGCTTCACGCTCCAGAACAGCGCGATGATCATCACCGGGGCGCTGGTCGGCTCGTCGGGCGCGATCCTTTCCTACATCATGTGCCGGGCGATGAACCGCAGCTTCATCTCGGTCATCGCCGGCGGCTTCGGCGGCGACACAGCCGTCGCCGGCGGCGGCGGCGCGAGCGACCGGCCGTGGAAGCGGGGATCTGCGGAGGATGCGGCCTTCCTGATGAGCCAGGCCGAGCAGGTCATCATCGTCCCCGGCTACGGAATGGCGGTCGCCCAGGCCCAGCATGCGGTGCGCGAGCTCGCCGACCAGCTCAAGAAGGAAGGCGTCACCGTCAAATACGCCATCCACCCCGTGGCGGGCCGGATGCCGGGTCATATGAACGTGCTGCTCGCCGAGGCCAACGTGCCCTATGACGAGGTGTTCGAGCTCGAGGACATCAACTCGGAGTTCGCCCGCACCGACATCGCGTTTGTCATCGGCGCCAACGACGTCACCAACCCGGCCGCCAAGACCGACAAGACCTCGCCCATCTACGGAATGCCGGTGCTCGACGTCGAGAAAGCGAAGACGGTGCTGTTCATCAAGCGGTCGATGGGCGGGGTCGGCTATGCCGGGGTCGACAACGACCTCTTCTACCGCGACAACACGATGATGCTGCTCGGCGACGCCAAGAAGATGACCGAGGAGATCGTGAAGTCGTTGGGGTAATGCAGCTCCCCGGCGAAGGCCGGGGCCCAGTCTTCACCGCAGTAGCACCTGGGCCCCGGCCTTCGCCGGGGAACTGACAGCAATTCGGCGCATAAGTGAGATTGACGGGCGGAAAGCCCTTTCATCCGCGGCGACCGGGGCTATGAGCCACGGCATGCGCAAACTAGGGATGATCGGCGGAACGAGCTGGTTCTCGACCGCCATGTATTACGAGCAGATCAACAAGGCGGTGGCCAAGGCGAAGGGCGGGCTGAGCTCGGCCCCGCTCGTCCTCGAGAGCCTCGACCTCGCGCCGGTCGCCGCTCTCGAGCTGGCCGGCCGATGGGACGAGGTCGGCGAGATCGTCGCGGCCGCGGCCGCGAGGCTCGAATCGGCCGGGGCCGAGGGCCTGATCCTGTGCAGCAACACCACCCACAAGGTCGCGCCCGCGGTCGAGGCGGCGGTTGGTATACCCCTGCTCCATATCGCCGACGTCACCGCCGACCGGCTCGCCGCCGACGGGGTTCAGAAGGCCGGGCTGATCGGAACCCGGTTCACGATGGGCGAGCGCTTCTTTCGGGAGCGGATCGAGGCGAAGGGCATTTCGCTCAGCCTGCCCGACGCGGAGACGGCGGGCCATATCGACCGGATCATCTTCGAGGAGCTGGCCAAGGGGCAGGTCAGCCGGAGCTCGCAGCGTCTGCTCAAGACCTGCGTCACCGAGATGGGCAAGGCGCGCCAGCAGGCGGTGATCCTCGGCTGCACCGAATTGGTGCTTCTTGTCGATCCGGGCGCGAACGTCATCCCGGTCTACGACACGACCGCCCTCCACGCCGCCGCCGCGGCGCGCTGGATATTGGCCGATTAGTCCGAAACGGAGGTATTTCGGCGACAGAAAGGTCCGGCACGGTAGACTATAAATGATTCCGGGGCTTCATCCCCGGCGCCAGGTGGTCCGGCCGCCAAGGCGTGGCGGTGGCGATCTCGCGCCTCGCCCGGCGAAGCCGGCATCCGCCCAGGCCCGCGAAACAGCCGCAAATATGGTCTGAAATGGACCAATGTGCACCTGCCTTTGCTCCGGAATGGCGGCAATCTCCGGCCGCAAGGTGGTGATCGATGGCGACGGCGATGAGTTTGGATGTCGGCAAGGCCCAGGCGACGGTGCGGCTCCAGCAGCTGAGCGCGGAGGTGGGGCGTATCGCCAACGTTCTCGCCGCGCTGTCCGAGCACGAGGCCGCCGCCGCGGCGGTCGCGGCGGTGGGCGGCAACAGCGAGAGCGAGGCCGAGCAGCTCGATGCCAACTTCATCCGGTCGATCATCCGGGCCCGGCGGCTGAGGGACCATTTCTTCCGGAGCGAGCTGTTCGCCGATGCCGCCTGGGACATGCTTCTCGATCTGATGGCGGCGCGGGTGGAGCGGCAGCGGGTCGCCGTGTCGAGCCTGTGCATCGCCGCTGCGGTGCCGCCGACGACGGCATTGCGCTGGATCAAGAGCCTGTGCGACGAGGGGCTGTTCGTCCGGGTCGCCGATCCCGAGGACGGCCGGCGGGTGTTCATCGAGCTGTCCACCGACGCCGCCGCCCGGATGGAGGCCTATCTCAGGTCCGCGCAGCGTATCGGGCCCCTCATCTCCTGAGCTTCGCAGCCGATCTTGTGCGATCGCTGCCCCGGTGGCAGAGGCCGGCCAGGCACGGGCGCTTAGCTCAGTTGGTAGAGCGCTTCCTTTACACGGAAGATGTCGGCGGTTCGAGCCCGTCAGCGCCCACCAGCCTGCGCCGCTGGCGCGGCTTCGGCTGGCAAGCCAGAATGGTCTTTCGGCGAAGGCTGCCCGCCGTAGCGTTAGCGAAGGAGGGCTGCGGCCCTACAGGTTCCTCACCAGCTTCACCGCCATCCCCATCCAGGGGGGATCGGCGATGACGAGCTGGCGGCGCCCGCCGCCGAGCGGGAGGATATGGAGCTTGCCTTCCTCGCGGCCGATCAGCCGGCCGAACAGGAAGCGGCCGGCCGGGCGGGGAAGGAGGACGTCGCGGTTGAGGGCCTGGCTGAACGCCTCGGGCTCGAGTCGAAGGCACCAGATCTCGTCGCCGCTCCGATAGTCGCCGACGCTCGACTGGACCGCCACCGCGACCATGCCCGGTTCCGGCCGGGGCGGAAGCACCATTCCGGCCCGGCGCGGGGCGTGGGCGCCGTCCTGGCCGAGCATTGCGGCGAGCGGAACGTCCTCTTCGCGCTCCGAGAATTCGACGAGATCGGTCGCCTCGACCCCGAGGGCGGCCGCGATACGGTTGAGCCAGGAGACCGAAACGGTGCGCGCGCCCGTCTCGAGCCGGCCGATCGTCTGCGGAGTCGTGGGAGGATCGCAGCGGTCCGCCACGTCCTGAAGCGTCAGCTTCTTGGCGCGACGGACATCGCGGATACGCGTGATCATGACAATTTCCCTACGGGCGCGTGCGAATTCGTAATTTCACTTTCCTACATACTTGTCGACATGGCAAGTGTTCCCGATATGTACCGTATCGGGAGAACGGATATGAAGACCGACAGGGCAAGGCGCAACCGGTTGCTGGCTGAGCGGCCGCTCCCTCGGGACGGGGCGGAGCGGGGCAAAGGGAAGAGGCGCCCGGAGGCGCGCTCGGTGACCGTCAACCTGGCGGAATCGCCCCTGGGCTGGCTCCGCTCGCGCGGCCATGTCGGCGAGCGCCAGTTCGCCGCCGGCGAGCAGCTCAGAAGCGACTGGGAGCGTTCGGGGCTGCCGCCGCGGGTGACGATGAGCTGGGATTCGGCGCCCCCAGACCGGAGCCCGCGCGGCGCCGCCGAGCCGGCCGCGGCGACCCATGCCCAGCTCGCCGCCCGCCGCCGCTTCGATTCGGCGGTGAAGGCGCTCGGCCCGGGGCTCCGCGACATCGCCTGGCGGGTCGTGTGCGCGGGCGAAGGGATGCGGGAGGCCGAAAGCGCCCTCGGCTGGCCGGCCCGGGCCGGAAAGCTGGTCCTGACCATGGCGCTCGACCGCCTGGCCGATCATTATCGGCTGAGGTGAGCCCGTGGCGTTCCACGCGCAGGCCCGAGCCGTATGGAGCGGCGTTGGAGCAAAGTTTACACGGCCGGTTCCGGTCCGTAAGCCTCTGTGAAGGAAAGGGGAGGGCGATGAGGCGGGTTGGAAGCTATTTTCTCGCGGCGGCGGCGATCGCGGCCTCGGCCCCGGCGGCGGCCGGCGAGAAGCTCAAGACCGACTGGATCGTCCAGCCGGTCCCGCGGCCGGCGGAGCCGGTCCGGGCGAGCCCGGGCGACGTGATCCTCAGCCAGAGCGTGCATCCGCGCGGAGCGGCGATCCTTCGCGGCGCCTACACCGAGTCCGGGGCGCGATGGGCGGTCGAGGCGGGGGCCGAATTGTTCGAGGCCCAGGGGTCGGCAGCCGCCATCTACTGCCCGCTCGACAGCCGGGCGCCGTCCAGACTGGTCAAGATCCTGTCGGTGACCCCGGAGAACGATCATCTCTGCTTCATCGACCGCGACCGCGACGGGCGCTTCGAGATGTCCTTCCGAACCGTCAACAGCTATTCCGACCTGCCCGGGGTCTTCGGCTCGATCATGCCGAGCGACAAGAGGATCACGCCGCTGCCTTACGACGTGGTGGATCCGAAGAATCTCTCGCGGGAGACCAAGGTCACCCTCCGCTACGACCGCAGGAAGGGCAACCGGCTCGAATTCACCGTCGTCTACGGCTGGACGGAGCGGCTCACGGCCGTGCCCGGCCCGCGGGTGAGCATCAAGACGCTGCCGGCCGAGTTCGAGCTGCTCGGCGGCCGCTTCGTCGTGCGCGAGGTGAACGGCGACGACATCGTCGTCGAGGTCGCGGAGACGATGCCCGAGCGGCCGATCGGGGATTAGCGCTTCTCCCTCGCCAGCCGGCTCATCAGGATCGCGGCGCGCTTGGCCTGGCGCGGGATCGAGGCGAGGTCGACCGTCTCGCCGGGGGCGTGGGCGCCCTCGCCGGCGGTGCCCAAGCCGACCAGGCCGGGGATCAGGTGGGCGACGAAGCCGATGTCGCCGGCGCCGCGCTTCAGCGGATCGAGCTCGCCCATCTCGCCGAGGCCGAGATCGCGGTTGACGGCGTTGAGCCTGGCGAGGAGAGCCCGGCTCGGCCCGGTCGGCGCCATCGGCGGATAGGCGCCGTCGTCGAAGGCGATCTCGGCGCTGCTTCCCGGCAGGTGGCGGCCGACGATCTCGCGCATCTTCGCCATCACCCTGTCCTGCTGCTCGAGCGACAGGGCTCGAAGATCGCCGCGGGCGATGGCGACCGGCGGAATGATGTTGGTCTTCCCGGTCGCGGTCGCCCGGATGAGGTCGCGGTCGAGCTCGGCGGTGGCGCCGCCGGCGATCAGGCCGACGTTGAAGGTGAGGTTGGGCTCGGGAAGCTCGGCCCTGAAGGCGGCGAGGATCCGGGTCAGCTCGTAGATGGCGCCGTTGCCCATGTCCTTGGAGAAGATCCCGCTCGAATGGCCGGTCCGGCCCTTCGCGGTGACCTGCCATGACGCCGAGCCGCGGCGGGCGATCGAGCCCATGTCGCGGCCCTGCTCCCGGGCGAGGCCCTCGAAGTCGAGCGCGAGGTCGGCTCGGCCGGCGGCAGCGGCGAGGTCGCGGCGGGCGATCGCGATCGGGTTGCCGGCATCCTCCTCGTCGCCGGTGAGGACGATCTCGATGTCGGCGCCCTCGAGCGTTCCGGCGGCCTTCATGGCGCGCAGGGCGGCGACCATGACGACCATGCCGCCCTTGTCGTCGCCGATCCCGGGACCCTCGGCGGTGTCCTCGTCCTTGCGGGCGAAGCGCTGGAAGGGGCTGTCGGGCTCGAACACCGTATCGAGATGGCCGATAAGCAGCATTCGCTTGCCCCGGCCGCTGCCCTTGTGGGTGGCGACGATATGGCCGGAGCGCGCAACCTCGGCCATCGGCACCCAGCGCACCTCGAAGCCGAGCGGCTCGAGCTCGGAGCGCATCATCGCGCCGACCGCCTCGACCCCGGGCAGGTTCAGCGAGCCGCTGTTCTGGTTCACCAGCCGCTCGAGCAGGGCGACGGTCCGGGCCTGCTCGGAATCGACGGTTCGGACGATCTTCTGCTCGGCGGGGTCGAGCTTCGCGGCGGCGGGGGCGGCGAGGAGGGCGAGGGCGAGGAGGGGGAAGAGTTTCATGTCGGCTCCGCATTCTGCCTCCCCATCGCCAGATGGGGAGGGGGACCAGCCGAAGGCTGGTGGAGGGGTAGCTGCCCTGAGACAAGAGGATTTCGCGGGGAACCTCCGAGTCCTGCGCCAATTACCCCTCCACCACCTTCGGTGGTCCCCCTCCCCACGCTTCGCGTGGGGAGGCAGAGGTGCTAAGGACCTGTCATGCGATCCTTCCTTCTCCCCCTCGCCCTGCTCCTCGCTTCGCCGGCCGCCGCTCAGGACTGGCGGATGGCGCCCGAATATGACGTGCTGCTGACCGCCTACGACATCCAGCCGGGGGAGATCAGGCTGAAGGCGGGCGAGCCGGTCCGGCTGCGCTTCGTCAACACCACCAACCAGGGGCTGAGCTTCTCGGCCGGCGGCTTCTTCCGAAGCGCCCAGCTGCGGCGGCGCGATGCGGGGCTGGTGAAGGGCGGGACGCTCGAGGTGCCGCCGCTCTCGACCAGGACCGTCGTCCTCGTCCCCAAGCCGGGCCGCTACCGGGCGACCGGCGCCAACTTCCTCCACCGGCTGCTCGGCATGAGCGGCCGGATCATCGTCGAATAGGAGCTCGCTTAGTCATGGCCAAAAGCGACAAGAAAGCGAAGAAGGACAAGGCCGGGATCAAGGTCCCCAAGCGGATCGCCGGGGTCAAGGTGTCGAAGGCGATCCGCAAGGCGGGCAGGCAGGCGCTCAAGGTCGCCGAGCAGCCGGCGGTGAGCGAGGTGGTTGCGGCGGCCCTGCTCGCCGCGGCGGCGGCGCTCCGCGATCCGCCGGCGACGAAGCGGGCGGCGGGGGCCGCCGCCGACTCGGCGGGCGAGGCTGGACAGGAGGCGATCAGGCTCGGCGATTCGCTTCGCAAGCTGGCGATCGACATGGCCCGGCGGACCCTCGACGCCTGGGAGTCGCCCGACTCCAGGCGGCCGGAGGAGGGCGAGGAGCACAAGGTCGGCAACGGCTGACCGGGCCCGGTTTTACCCCCGTTATCCTCGTTATCCACAAGCGGATTGCGCTTCCCCGAATCGGCGAAAGCTGACAGCTTCGGGATGTGGCCGGAAAGGGCGGCGGACCGGAAACGGACCGTCAAACCGGAAGGCCGCGATGCCGAGGCCGAGAGGCGCCGTCGCTCCCCCAAGGACGCTGGCGCTTCGGAGCCGAAGCGGGAGGCGGACGAAGCCGCGCCTTCATGAGCGCAAGCCCATGCGAGGCGGGATTTCACGAAGCCTCCGAACCCCGGCGGGTGAAGCGGGAATCGCCCCGCGGATCGCGACGGACGGGAGACGGGGACGGGCTTCGGCCCCAGCCGCGACCCGAACGGGGTTCGACGAGAGGGCTTCGGCTCTCGAGTGGAGCTCCGGGAGAGCGACGAGGCCTTCGGGCGGAGGCGCGATCCGAACGGGATTTCGGGAAGCTTCGGCTTCGCGAGGTTCCTCGAAAGTCGCAGAAGGCTTCGGCCCGAGCGTCTTTCGAAACGGGCGACCGGAGGGGCTTCGGCCCCGATGCGAGCTCAAGGAGAGGGCGCGGCTTCGGCCGGGCCCGATCCGCCCCGGGAAGCGGCGGCGGGGATTTCGGTCCTCGCCCAAGCGACCCGACGGGGATCGGCGAGGGGCCGCGAGGCCTCTCCCGAGACCCACCGGGGGCCGAACGGGGTTCGCCTCGCTCCGGATCCCGGAGGAGAGCGTGCGGGCTTCACGGCCCGCTCGCGATCCGAAGCCGCCCAGCGAGAGATGGCCTCGCCACCCAGCGACGGCAGTCAAAGCTGGGACAAGTGGGGGCCGGTGGCGACACCGGCCCCCATTCTGATTCCAGGGGCGATGCCTGCCCGCCGCCGCCTCGCCGCTCCAGCTCTCAACACCCTGCAAATCGGCAAATCGGCGCCAGGCACCATTTTGCGCGGCGTCTCGCGGCTCGAACGTTTTCAACGCCTTGGAAATTGGTGCCTGGCACCAATTTCGCTGCGCGCCGGTTTCGCTCCGGCTTCGTCGGCGCCCCGGAAAATGGGTGCCTGGCACCAATTTCGCTTTGCCTGGGGGACGGCCGCGCCGAGGTGCGGCCGGTCCCTTGATCCGGATCGCCTTTGTGTCATGATGGCGGCCGGGGAGGACGAGGCGATGTTCCTGAAGGGCGGCAAGGCGGCGGGCCAGAGCGGATCTTTCTCCTATCTCGGAAGCGAGGTCACCGTCACCGGCGACATCGCGACCGAGAGCGAGCTCCATCTCGACGGCAAGGTCGTCGGCGACATCGCCTGCGACGCCCTGACCCAGGGGCAGAGCGGCGAGGTTCGAGGCAATATCAAGGCGGCCGAGGCTCGGCTCGCGGGCCTGGTCGACGGCGCCGTCGAGGCGGGCAGGCTGACCCTCGAGGCGAGCGCCCGGGTGACCGGCGACGTCCTCTACGAGAGCCTCAGCGTCGCCGCCGGGGCCGAGGTCGACGGCCGCTTCAGGCGCCGCCGCGGCGACGGCGAGCAAGGCTCGGCGGCGGCCCGCAAGGCGAGAACGGCTCCCGAGCCGACGCCGCTGTTCGGCGAGGCCGAGGCGGCCGAATAGGTCGCTGGCCGGTCGGGATGGTGGACGGGGCGTAAACCTTTCGTGGCAAGGGGGCGCTAAGCGGGATCGTCCAGGATCGCCGCCATGGCGGGAGGTTCCAACGGTTTCGGGAGGAGGGCGCGGCTCGCGGCGGTGGCGGCGATCGTCCTCGCCTCGCCGCTGCTGGTCGGCGGGACTGGGCGGCTGACCAGCCTCGACCAGCGGCTGCTGGCGGCGCACAATCGCGAGCGCTCGGCCGCCGGAATCCCGGCTCTGGCCTGGGACCCGGCCCTCGCCGCCGACGCCGCCGACTGGGGCGCGGAGCTCGCGGCGAGCGGCGAGTTCGAGCACGATCCCGACACCGGCGGCGATGATCCGCAGGGGGAGAATCTGTGGGCCGGCACGCTCGGCGCCTATGCGCCCGAGGAGATGGTCGAGGGCTGGGTCGAGGAGAAGAGGCATTTTCGCCCGGGCCGGTTCCCCGACAACAGCGTCACCGGCGATTTCGCCGACGTCGGCCATTATACCCAGCTGATGTGGCGGGACAGCGACCGGGTCGGCTGCGCCCTGGCCGCGGGAGCGGAGGAGGAGGTGCTGGTATGCCGATACCGCACCGCCGGCAACGTGGTGGGCGAGCGGCCCTTCTGAACCCCTGAAGGATCAGCGCGCCAGCAGCTGGACGGCGGCGCCGGCGACCCGGTCGGGCTCGACATGGGCGACGGCGCCGGCCAGCCGGTCGGCCTTCTCGAGCTTCTCCGGCGCCTCGGGGGCGGCGGAGCTGGCGAGGGCGATCCGCTCGACCAGGGCGGGGTCGGGGCTGGGCACGGCCTCGGGCTCCTCCGCGCAGGCGGCGAGGGCGAGGATCGGGAGCGCGGCAAAGGCGAGCTTTTTCATCATCTTGCCGCACCCAACGCGTCCGAGGGGGGAAGGATGCGGGGACTCGGCTAAGTAGAAACACGGTATCGGCGCCCGGCAGCGACGAGCGGTTACTTTTGCCGGCTCTCGTCATGCCGGACTTGATCCGGCATCCACCTATCCTTTGACTTCAAATGGTTGAAGAAGGTGGATCCCGGATCAAGTCCGCGATGACGATACGATCCGGCCGCACGGCACCCTAGCGCGACCGGTCGGGCGCTCGCCAAGTCCGGGTGATCAGGCGCGCCTCCGCGGGCGAGGCTTCGCGGCGCATCAGGGCGGCGACGCTTCCGCCTATGGGGGCTGCGCCGAGCCCGAATCCACCCATGTCCGTCATCCCTCCCCCAACGCTCCGAAAAACCGGTCGTTCCGCGCCGGCAACGGCACTGGACGGTCCCACTCAGCTCGGCTCCGGCCCTGGGCGGGGTCAGTAGCAGGCGGTCGGGCCGCCGAGGGGGTTGGCGTTGAAGAGGTTGAAGGGCTCGATCTTGAAGCCGCTCCAGTGGGTCAGGGTGACGCCCGAATAACCGTTGTTGGAGAGGTCGATCGTGGCCCGGTCCTCGTCGGTCGGGTGATGGTGGCCCGAGGTCTTCACCCAGGTCACCAGATCCTGGCCGGCGACGGATTCGCCGTTCAGGTAGGTGAGCAGATAGTCGTCGGGATATTGCCACTGGGTCATCCAGCCCTGCTCGCCGCCATGATAGCGGGTGACGTAGAGGTCCTGCTGGGTCCATAATTCCTTGTAGCCGAAATGACGGGCCAGCCCGTCCTGCCAGGGCGAGAAGACGTATCCCAGCTTGTGGCCGAAGCCGTTGCCGGCGCCGTCCTCGATCAGGAGCGAGGTGAACTGGTCACCATCCCAGCGCTTGCCGCTCTCGACTCCGAGCGGAGTGCGATCGTCCTTCGCGAAGACCAGGGGCACCGACGGCGCCGGCTCGCCGTGGGTCAGCCAGGTCGGCGTGTCGGACGGCCAGCCGTTGAGATCCATGTCGACCCGCCACAAGGCGTTGTGAGTGTGCGGCTCGACCGGGTCGGCAGGCGAGTTCATTCCGGTATTGCCCATCCGGAAGGTCATCGTGCCGTCGTCGCGGAAGCCATATTCGATGATGTTGTCGTAATTGCCGCCGTCGCTCACGCCCCAGACGACGAACTCCTGGCCCCGGCGGACGAGGTTGACCGGTAAGCTGTTTATGACGCCCTTGCACATCCAGCCGATGCCGCGCTCGCGGACCTCGGCGACGACGGTCGGATAGGCCATGTTGCTGAGCTTGACGAGCTGGCCGCCGAGGCCGGCGTCCTGCGGGTAGACCTGGTTGAGAACGCTCGTCCACTGGAGGTCGTAGGGCCGGAAATTGACCTGGTGGTAGGGGACGAAGATCTCGGCCAGGCCCGCCTCGAACAGCACCTCCATCCACGGTCCGCCCGCCGTCCGGCGCATCCGCACCGGGCCGACCCACAGGGCCTTCAGCCCGACGTCGCGGACGCAGACGTGCCAGGTCACCTCCGGAAAGGCCTTGAGCAGGCTCGCGATCCGCCAGTTCGGGTCCGGGGTCCAGGGGCAGGGCGGCGGCGGGGGTTGGGGAGGTGGCGGGACCGCGCCGGCGGCCGCTCGGGCGACAGCGCGCCCAACCTCGCGCCCGACCTCGCGGGCCTCGCTGAGCGCCGCGGATTCCCGGAGCTTGACCGGAGGGGCGGGCCTCCTCGTGTCGATCGGCAGCTGGATGATTCCGGCGACCGGATTGGGGACCGGCGGCGGCCCTGGAGGCCCCGAGGCGCTCGCCCGCTCCGATTCCTCGACCATTCGCCGATGGCGGAGCAGCCGGGGATCGTCCGGCGCCGGCGGACCGGCATTGGGCCGCTCGGTCCGTTCGCCGCGTTCGGCCTGGGCGGCGGCGGTCGACGATGACAGCGAAAGGGCGGCCGGGATGGTGAGCAAGGGCAAAACCAGCCACCGGGCGGACGCAGGCAGACGAGTGGGCATGGCGGGATCTCCCCGGTCCCCCCATAGACCGAAGCGCTCGCCGGGTCGCCCGGGGACTGAGCCGGTTCGGAACGATCCCGCTCCGATTCGGATCGAATGGGCGAGCGGGCGAAAAGAGGCGGCCGTGGCGATTCGCGGTTCAGATTCGGCACCCCCCGAATCGGGCCCGAAAACGGCTCCAAAAAATAAAGTTTTTCGCAAAAAGGGCCCGAAAAATAGGATTTGGGCAGGAAAGTAGCCGACGCGAAATTTCGCAGATTTGTTTAAGCTGGAGACCTCAAAAAATAGGATTTGACCGGAGCGGTACAAAAGACTTGACAGCGTCACGCTGCTCAGGTATCTTTTAGTCACGCTCCAGAATTGAATCTGGGGAAGATCGCAAGCCGGCGCGGGCCAACCGCGGCGGCTTTTTCTTTGCGCGCCGCGCGGGGCGCCGGCGAGGCCGGGCCCGGTTTTGAAGAGCGGGCGCGTGCGGCGGCCGTCATGTTTTTGCGAGAAGTGTCCTCCCCATGCTCGCATGGGGAGGGGACCAAGCGAAGCTTGGTGGAGGGGTTTTGGCACTGAGCGGCGGGGGTTCGAGCGAGAGCCTCGGCGACTTGTGCCAATTACCCCTCCACCACACTGCGTGTGGTCCCCCTCCCCATCTGGCGATGGGGAGGAATTTTCCCCGCGAAGCATGGCGGCCGTTTCATCGTGGAGGGTGAGATGGACAGGAAAAGGCACGCCGGGCGCGACGCGCTCGGGCGGTTCGTGGCGCGGGGGGGCGGCCCGACCGAGCTGAAGCGCGGGCGGGGAAACAAGGCCGCGGGACGGCCGCAGATCCGGGCCAGGCACAAGCGGGCGCTGACCGCCCGGCAGATCGAGATCTTCCTCACCACGCTCGCACAGACCTGCAACGTCGCGCTGTCGGCGCGCCGTACCGGGCGCCAGGCGCGGAACTTCTACGACCTGAGGCGCCGGGACCCCGGCTTCCGCGCCGCCTGGCTGGAGGCGCTGAGCGCGGGCTACGACTATCTCGAAGTTGAGCTGCTCCGGCGGCTCCGCTTCGGAACGCCAAAGGACGTCTTCTATCAGGGGCGCAAGACCGGGACGACCCGGACGTTCAACGACGGCGCGGCGCTGCGGCTGCTCCACTTCCACCGCAAGACCGTGCAGCCGCTGCGGGAGGCGGAATCGGGCCGGCGCGACGGCGCGGCCATCTTCGACGAACTCGCCGCGCGCCTGGCGGAGATCAAGGCCGAGAAAGCGGCGAAGGCGGCGAAGGAGGCGAAGGAGGCGAAGGAGGCGAAGGAGGGGGAGACGGGCGATGGCGACTGCTGAGCTTCAGTCGCTCGCCGCCGAGATCGCCAGCCTCGAGCCTCGGGAACGGCTGCGGGTGGTGGAGCGGCTGAGCCCGGCCGAGCGTGACTATATCCGCTATGTCTGGGCGGTCTGGGAGCTGGAGAAGCAGCGCGAGCCGGCCATGCCCTGGCGGGTCTGGCTGGTGCTCGCCGGGCGCGGCTTCGGCAAGACCCGGATGGGGGCGGAATGGGTGCGGCGGATGGCGGCGTCCGACGGCAGGGTGCGGGTCGCCCTCGTCGGCGCGACCCTGGCCGAAGCCCGGGCGGTGATGGTCGAGGGGGCGAGCGGGATCCTCGCCGTCTGCCCGCCCGAGGAGCGGCCCGCCTGGCAGCCTTCGCTGGGGCGGCTGACTTTCCCGAGCGGCGCCCGGGCGACGGTTTATTCGGCGGCGGAGCCGGATAGCCTGCGCGGGCCCCAGCACCATTTCGCCTGGTGCGACGAGATCGCCAAATGGCCGTTCGGTCCGGCGGCCTGGGACAATCTGATGCTCGGCCTGCGGTGCGGGGCGCTGCCGAGGACGGTGGCGACGACGACCCCGCGGCCGGTGGCGCTGGTCCGCAAGCTGTACGCCCAGGAGGGCGTGAAGACGACCCGGGGACGGACGGCCGACAATGAAGCGCATCTCGCCGGCGCCTTCCTCGCCGACGTCGAGCGCGACTATGCCGGCACCCGGCTGGGGCGGCAGGAGCTGGACGGCGAGCTGATCGAGGATGTCGAGGGGAGCCTGTGGCCGCGGGACCTGATCGAGAAATCGCGAATTGCGGCCGGCGGCGGCGACCCTTCCTATCGCCGGGTCGTAATCGGGGTCGATCCGCCGATCACCGCCGACGGCGATTCCTGCGGGATCGTGGTCTGCGCGCTCGGCCCGGACGAAATCGCCCGGGTCGTCGCCGACTGCACCGTGTCCCGGCTCAGCCCCGACGGCTGGGCTCGGGTGGTCGCCGGGGCGGCGGAGCGCTGGGACGCCGACCGGATCGTCGCCGAAAGCAATCAGGGCGGGGAGATGGTGGCGAGCGTGC
>DASQJV010000441.1:0-5965 GCA_035630855.1 Allosphingosinicella sp.
CGCCAAGGACGAGGGCGTGACCCACGCCTTCGATTTCCCCGGTTTCGTGCCGGCCTACGTCCGCCCGCTGTTCTGCCGGGGCATCGGCCCGTTCCGCTGGTGCGCGCTGTCCGGCGACCCGGAGGACATCTACCGGACCGATGCGAAGGTGAAGGAGCTGATCCCCGACGACCCGCACCTCCACCGCTGGCTCGACATGGCGCGCGAGCGGATCGCCTTCCAGGGGCTTCCGGCGCGAATCTGCTGGGTCGGGCTGGGGCAGAGGCACCGGCTGGGAATGGCGTTCAACGAGATGGTCGCGAGCGGCGAATTGAAGGCGCCGGTCGTGATCGGCCGCGACCATCTCGATTCGGGCTCGGTCGCAAGCCCGAACCGCGAGACCGAGGCGATGCAGGACGGCTCCGACGCCGTCTCGGACTGGCCGCTGCTCAACGCTTTGCTCAACACCGCCTCGGGCGCGACCTGGGTGTCGCTCCACCATGGCGGCGGGGTCGGCATGGGCTATTCGCAGCATGCGGGCATGGTGATCGTCGCCGACGGGTCGCCCGAAGCGGCGCGGAGGCTGGAGCGGGTGCTTTGGAACGATCCGGGGACGGGTGTGATGCGCCATGCGGATGCGGGCTACGAGGAGGCGATCGACTGCGCGCGGGAGCAGGGGCTCGATTTGCCGATGGTGGGGGCATGACGTCCGGAATGGGAAAAACCGTTCGGGCTGAGCTTGTCGAAGCCCTTCCCTTGTTCGAAGGAAAGGCCTTCGACAGGCTCAGGCCGAACGGAGGGGGGCGTTGAGCGCGGTGATCCTCCGTCCCGGCTCCGTCTCCCTCGCCGAGCTTCGCGCCGTCTGGGCCGGGGCCCCCGTCCGGCTCGCCGGCGACGCCTGGGCCGCCATCGACTCCGCCGCCGCCTGCGTCGGCCGGATCGTCGCGAGCGGGCGGACGGTCTACGGGGTCAATACCGGCTTCGGGCTTCTCGCCCAGACCCGGATACCGGACGACCGGCTGGCCGAGCTCCAGCGCAACCTGGTGATGTCGCACAGCTGCGGGCTGGGCGACGATCTGAGCCGGGCGGTCGTTCGCCTGGCGATGGCGACCAAGGTGGTCGGGCTCGCCCGCGGCCATAGCGGCGTGAGGCGCGAGGTCGTCGAGCGGCTGCTCGCCTTGCTCGAGGCGGACGCCTTGCCCTGCGTCCCGAGCCAGGGCTCGGTCGGAGCATCGGGCGACCTGGCGCCGCTCGGCCATCTCAGCGCGGCGATGCTGGGCGAGGGGCGGATCGACCTCAAGGGGACGATCATGCCGGCCGGGGAGGCGCTTCGCGAGCTCGGGCTGGAGCCGCTGGCGCTCGGGCCCAAGGAAGGGCTGGCCCTGATCAACGGCACCCAGGTCTCGACCGCGGTGGCGCTCGACACATTGTTCACCGCCGAGCGGGTGTTCGGCTCGGCGCTGCTCTCAGGAGCGCTGTCGATCGACGCCCTCAAGGGCACCGACGCCGCCTTCGATCCGCGAATCCACGAAGCGCGCGGACAGCCCGGGCAGATCGCAGTCGCCGCTCTGCTCAGGCGGCTGCTCGACGGCAGCGAGATCCGCCACTCCCACGACGATTGCGCCCGGGTGCAGGACCCGTACAGCTTCCGCTGCCAGCCGCAGGTGATGGGCGCCTGCCTCGACCTGCTCCGCACCACCGCGCGGACGCTGGAGATCGAGGCCAATGCGGTCACCGACAACCCTTTGCTGTTCCCGGACAGCGGCGACTCGCTGTCCGGCGGCAACTTCCATGCCGAGCCGGTCGCCTTCGCCGCCGACATCCTGACGATGGCGATGTGCGAGGTGGCGAGCATCTCCGAGCGGCGGACGGCGGTGCTGGTCGACCCAAAGATGAGCGGGCTGCCGCCCTTCCTGGTCGAGGACAGCGGGGTCAATTCGGGCTTCATGATCGCCCAGGTGACGGCGGCGGCCCTGGTCTCGGAGAACAAGAGCCTGGCCTGGCCGGCGAGCGTCGACACGGTTCCGACCTCGGGCAACCAGGAGGACCATGTTTCGATGGCGACCCATGCCGGGACCAAGGCCCGGCGGGTGGCGGGCAATTCGGCGGGCGTGGTCGGGATCGAGCTCCTGGCGGCGGCGCAGGGCTGCGACTTCCACGCGCCGCTGAAGAGCTCGCCGGCGCTTGAGGCGGCGCGGTCGGCGATCAGGCGCGACGTCCCGCATTACGCGGCGGACCGCTATCTCGCCGACGAGCTGCGCTGGGCGCAGGAGGCGGTGCTTGCGGGGAGCCTGTCGGGCGAGGTCGAGGCGGAGTTGTTCGGAAGGTGAGCCACTCTCGTCATGCCGGACTTGATCCGGCATCCATGAACACCGCCGCAGGGTCCACACCATCATCGGTGTCCATGGATTCCGGCTTTCGCCGGAATGACGGACGATGATCGACCTCGCCCAAGCCTCCGGGCCGCTCGAGCTCGAGGGCGAGGTCTGCGTGATCGGCGCCGGGGCGGCCGGGATCAGCCTCGCCCGGCGGCTGCTCGCGCTCGGCCGAACCGTCGTCCTGCTGGAGAGCGGCGGGCTCGACTATGAGGCCGGGACGGCGGACCTCAACGCCGGCGAGAATGTCGGCGAGGATTATTACGACCTCGAGGACAGCCGCCTGCGCTTCTTCGGCGGAACCACCGCCATCTGGGGCGGGCGCTGCGCCGAGCTCGACCCGATCGACCTCGAGAAGCGCGACTATGTGCCGCATTCGGGCTGGCCGATCGGCTGGGAGGAGATGGAGCGCTGGTACGAGGAGGCGCGGCCGCACTTCGGGCTGCCGCCTGAGCGGCCCGGGCCGGACGCGCTTCGCGCCGCGGGCGTCGAGCTGCCGGACTTCGCCGAGCTCGACACGCCGCTGTGGACCTTCGACCGTCGCTTCAACCGCTTCGCCTGGGAAAGCTGCGCCGATCTCGAGGCCGATCCGAGATGCCGGATCGTCACCCACGCCACGGTGACCGCGATCGTCGAGGACGGCCGGGCCATCGGACGGGTCGAGGCAAGATCGCTCGGCGCCGGCCGGCTGACGGTGAGGGCCAGAGCGTTCGTGCTCGCCGCCGGCGGGATCGAGAATGCCAGGCTGCTCCTCGACTCGAACCTCGGCAACGGCCGCGACCAGGTCGGCCGCTATTTCATGGAGCATCCCCACGCCCGCGGCGGCAGGATCGTCGAGGGCTCGGCCTGGCGGCTGCTCAAGGCCTTCGGCCGCCGCCACCGGGTCGGCGGGCAGGATCTGGCGGCCCTGATCAGCCCGGGCGAGGCGCTGCAGCGCCGGGAGGGGATCCTCAACACCTCGCTGACCATCGTCGCCCGCCAGCCGGAGGGACGGCGCCAGTTCATCGGGATGAAGGCCTATTCCGGCCTCAAGCACAGCATGGCGCCGACCCGGCGGGGGCGCGCGCTGTGGATGGCGACCAAGAAGGCCGCCGGCTGGGCCCAGCGCCATGTCGATCCGACCCGCCCCTGGCTGCTCCACAAGCTCGGCAATCTCGAAGTGGCGCTGCTGGTCCGCGGCGAGCAGGCGCCCAACCCGGCCAGCCGGGTCACTCTGGGCGACGAGAAAGACGCCACCGGTGCGAGGCGGGTGAAGCTCGACTGGCGGCTGTCCGCGATCGACGTGAGGAGCGTGGAAATGCTCGTCGAGGCGCTCGGGCGGGAGCTCAGGCGGCTCGGGCTCGGCCGGGTCGAGCCGGCGGACTGGCTCGGCTCGGGGGAATGGAAGACCGACCCGCTCATCTCCTCCCACCCGATCGGCGGCTACCACCATATGGGGACGACCCGGATGGGCGAGGATCCGGCGACCAGCGTCACCGACGCGGACGGCCGGGTGCACGGGATCGGCAATCTGTTCGTCGCCGGCTCGTCGCTCTTCCCGACCGGAGGCTGGGCCAATCCGACCCTCACCATCGTCGCCCTGGCGCTGAGGAGCGCGGAGACGATCTCCCGGGAGCTCGAGGCGTGACCGCAATCGTCCCGGTGGGCTCCAACCCGACCCTGTTGTGGGGGCTGACGGCGGAGGAGAGGCTAAGCCGGATCGCCCGGGCCCAGGGGCTGGAGGTACGCGACGACGGCGGGCTTCTGGTCAACCTCGGCTTCGCCTTCGATCCCTCCTGGCTGAAGCTGGCCGCCTCCAGGCCGGGGCTGGTGGTGACCCGCGGCGGAGTGCCGGTGCTGGCCCATATAGTCGGCGATGGCGAGGACGTCCGCCGGGCGATGGAGCGGGAAGAAACCTTGCTCCCCGGCGGAGGCCGGGGCCCGGCGGCTCGGTCGGACGGACTGGATCCCGGCCTTCGCCGGGAAACGCTGGCCTGGGAATCCGCCGGCGACCTCGAGAATGAGGAGCTCCGCAAGAAGGAGCGGCCGTTCATGGAGCGGCTCGCTCCGGAGACGGTGCGCTCGCTCGAGCGGGCGAGCTATTTCGGCGCCTACAAGGGCGTGACCGACCTGCTCACCAAATATCTGTGGCCGGAATGGGCCTTGGTGCTGACCCGCTGGGCGGCGCGGATCGGAATGACCCCGAACCAGGTGTCGCTGGCCGGGGCGGCCCTGTGCCTGCTCGCGACCTGGCTGTTCCACGAGGGTTATTACTGGCCCGGGCTGGCCGCCGGCCTCGTCTTCATGGTCCTCGACACGGTAGACGGCAAGCTCGCCCGCTGCACCATCACCTCGTCGAGGATCGGCGAGGCGATCGACCACGGCATCGACCTCGTCCATCCGCCTTTCTGGTGGTGGGCCTGGGGAGTCGGGCTCCATGCTTACGGGCGGCCGCTCGAGCCCGACCTCTTCTGGTCGACCCTCGCGATCATCGTCGGCGGCTATGCCGTCCAGAGGCTGGTCGAGGGCGCCTTCATCCTCCGCTTCGGAATGCACATCCACGTCTGGCGCCGCTTCGACAGCCGCTTCCGGCTGGTGACGGCCCGGCGCAACCCCAACATGGTCATCCTGCTGGTATCGCTGATCGCGGGGCGGCCGGACTGGGGCCTGGTCGCCGTCGCCGCCTGGACCGCCGCCTCCCTCGCCGTCCACCTGATCCAGCTCGCCCAGGCGATGGCGGCGCGCGCGGCGGGACGGCCGGTGGTGTCCTGGCTGGCTTGAGTCGCCGAGCTCGGTGGGGCTCGCGGTCAGAATTGGTTTCGCACAAAGAGCACAAAGAGCACAAAGGACACCAAGAGTCCGCGTAGCGGCTTATCCCAAGCGGACACGAAAAGGCTTGGCGCCATCGCCCGCGACGGCCCTTGTGACCTTTGTGGTCTTTGCGCGAACCGAAATGCGGTCTTCGGCCGTGACTCGGCATCGATGGATTGCTTCGGCGGTTCGGTGGTCGCAAGGTCGGGGGATGAACGAGACGATATTGCGGTTCGGTTATCCCGGGACCTTGATCCGGGACTATCGGCATTGGGTGGTGCTGCTTCGGCCGGCGCAGCCGACGCTTGGGAGCCTGGTGCTCGCGGCGAAGGGGGGGGCGACGAGCTTTGCGGAGCTGGGGCCGGAGGCGTTCGCCGAGCTGCAGCGGGTGGTTGCGGAGATCGAGAAGGCGCTGGCGGCGGCGGTGCGGTTCGAGAAGATCAACTATCTGATGCTGATGATGGTGGACCCCCACGTCCACTTCCACGTCATCCCGCGCTACCCGGGCGAGCGCGAGGCGTGCGGGGTGAGGGTGGCGGACTCGGGGTGGCCGAAGGTGCCGGCGCTGGGCGAGGCGGTGGCGCTGGAGGCGGGGCAGGTCGAGGCGCTGGCCGGGTATTTGAAGGGGTTCTGGTAGCTCGTCATGCCGGACTCGATCCGGAATCCCTGAACGCCGCGGCGCGACATTCCAGCACGACCGTGTTCATGGATTCCGGCCTTCGCCGGAATGACGGAGCCACCGCGCCGTCAGCGCCCTGGCCGCCTCGACATCCTCGGGAAAGTCGACTTCCTGCCATTGCTCGCCCCTGATCGAGACGGTG
>DASQJV010000442.1:0-2279 GCA_035630855.1 Allosphingosinicella sp.
TGATGTCCGACATCATCACCATGTTCTCCATACGCGCCAGGCATTCGCGCGGGCTGTTGGAGTGGAGGGTGGCCATCGAGCCGTCGTGGCCGGTGTTCATCGCGGCGAGCAGGTCGAAGCATTCGCTGCCCCTGATCTCGCCGAGGATGATCCGGTCGGGGCGCATACGAAGGGCGTTGATGACGAGGTCGCGGATCGAGATCGCGCCCTGGCCTTCGAGGTTGGGCGGCCTGGTCTCGAGCGGAAGCCAGTGCGGCTGCTGGAGCCGGAGCTCGGCGGCGTCCTCGATGGTGATCACGCGCTCGCCCGGGTCGATCAGCTTCGACAGGGCGTTGAGCATGGTCGTCTTGCCCGAGCCGGTGCCGCCCGAGATGATGACGTTGAAGCGGCTGGCGCCGGCGATCTTGAGCACCGTCGCCATCTTGTCCGACATCGAGCCGAAATTCTTCATCATGTCGACGGTGATCGGCTTCTCGGAGAATTTGCGGATCGAGATGGCGGTGCCGCGGAGCGAGAGCGGCGGGATGATGACGTTGACGCGCGAGCCGTCCTGGAGGCGGGCGTCGGCGAGCGGGGTGGTCTGGTCGACCCGGCGGCCGACCTTGTTGACGATCCGCTGGGCGATCTGGAACAGATGCTCCTCGTCGCGGAACTGGATCTGGGCGATCTCGAGCTTGCCCTTGCGCTCGATGAACGTCTGGTTGGGCCCGTTGACCATGATGTCCGAGATGTTTGGGTCGGACAGCAATTCCTCGAGCGGGCCGAGGCCGAGAAGCTCGTCGACCAGCACCTTTTCGAGCGCGAACTGCTCGCGCCGGTTGAGGTTGATCTTCAATTCGGCGAGCACCTCGCCGATGATCGGCCGGAATTCCTCGGCGAGCTCATCCTTGCTGAGAGTCGCCGCCGCTTCCGGGTCGACCCGCTCGAGCAGGCGCGGGAGCACCTGCTCCTTGATACGGTGGATCGAGGCCTCGAAACCCTCGTTCTTGCTGCTCGGCGCTTCCGAGGAGGCGGCCTGGCGTTCGGTCAGCCTCGACATGGCGTCGGCGCCGCGGTCGCCGAGGCCGGACGCCGGCGGCGGGTTGAAGCTGTCGTCGCCGGCCGAGAAATCGATCGTCTCGAGCGGCGGAAACTGGTCGCCGCCTTCCGGCGCTGCGACCGGCGCCGGGGCGCCGCCGGGCCCCTTCATCGGCCTTGCGACGCCGAAGCTGGGCCGTCCGCCCGTCGCGCCGCCATTTCCTCCGCGCCGTCCAAAAGCACTCATTGCGCTCAGATCCCTCACCGGTGAAGCTTGCCGATCGAGGGTGGTGAATAAGGCGGAAACTTTGACAATTGCCTAACTGCCTCCGATGGCCGCGCGGGTGAAGCCCGGCCGAGCTCGAACCGCCCTCCTCATCGCCCTCGCCGGCTTCTGCTCCCTCTCGGTGGGAGACGCGGTCGTGAAGTCGATGGCGGGGGAGTGGCCGGCCCCGGCCGTGTCGGCGCTGCGCTACAGCTTCGGGCTGGTGGCGCTGACGGCGATCGTCGCCGCCCGGCGTGGCCGCTCCGGCTTCGCGATGCCGAGGCCCGCGCTCCACCTCGGCCGCGGCGCCGCGGTAGCCCTCGCGACGATCTGCTTTTTCGCCGGTGTCTTCGCCATGCCGCTCGCCGACGCCACCGCCATCCAGTTCACCAGCCCGATCCTCACCGCTCTGCTGGCGCCCTGGGTGCTCGGCGAGAGGACCGGCAAGGCGACCTGGGCGGCGACGCTGCTCGCCTTCGCCGGAGTGCTCGTCGTCCTTCGCCCGAACCTCGCCGAGCTCGGCGCGGCGGCCCTGCTTCCGGTCGGGGCGGCGTTCGGGATGAGCTGGCTGATGATGCTGAACCGCAAGGTGGCGGGCGATGCTCCGGTCCTCGTCATGCAATGGTTGGTCGCCCTGTTCGCGGTGCCGCTGCTGGTCCTCGCCGCCGCCGCCTACGCCCTGCTGGTCGAGCCTATCTCCTGGCCGTCGGACGAGGTGGCGTTGAAATGCCTGGCCGTCGCCGGCTTCGCGACGCTCGGCCACGCCCTGATCTTCGCCGCCGTCGAGCGGGCGGACGCCTCGGTGGTGGCGCCGATGACCTATGTGCAATTGCTGGTCGCCGCCGGCCTCGGCCGGATCTGGTTCGACGATCCGACCGACCTGGCCACGGTCGCGGGAGCGGCTCTGATTATCGGCGGCGGTCTGCTATTGTGGCGGGCGCAGCGGCTTCGCGACCTTGGTGAGGCTCCGAGCTGAAGGGGAGGGGAGAATGGGCAA
>DASQJV010000443.1:0-7379 GCA_035630855.1 Allosphingosinicella sp.
CTGCCTTGCTCCGGCTCTCACCCCGCAACGTTCTCCGAAAAGGAGGCGAAGGATGGCTGGCGGGCAGCATAAGCTGTCGCGGCGGGCGGTGCTAGGCGCTGTCTGCGCCGCTCCGGTCCTTTCCCGGCATCCCCGACTTGATCCGGGATCCATGAACACCGTCCCCGTCGAACCTGACGCCACCGTGTTCATGGATTCCGGCTTTCGCCGGAATGACGATTGGGGACGCGCTCTCGCCCGTTTCCACAAGGCCGAGACCGTCCTCGGCGCAGCCGTTCACCAGCCCGACCAGGACGTCTACGACGCCCTGCTCGACGGGCATGGCGACGCGCTCCGGGTCCTGCTCGCCCTTCCCACTCCCGATCTCGCCGGCCTCGCCGCCAAGCTCGAAATCATCGTCGCCCACCAAGCCTGGGAGCTATCCGGCGCGCATGACTGCCTCGAACGTGTGCGCCAGGATGCAAATCGCCTCGCCGCAAATGCCGTTTGAATTGGCTCACGCTAAGCCGCAAAGACGCAAAGGGTCCGCGCGGCCGCTCGCCGCGGGCGATTGTCATCGGACGGCCGAGGCCGGGTCGCCCCCTGTAGGATGAGCGCTTCGCGCTCGCTGCCGCCGCGACCCTTCGTGGCTTCGCGGCTTTGCGTGAAAGGCGAAGCCGGAATGCGCGCTATTGAAAACCTCGCCGGTCCGCGCTATAGGGGAGAGGCTTCTGCGAAGTGACATAGGCAATACCTTCGTTAAAAGAGCCCCGGTCATGACAGTGGCCGGGGCTCAACTCGTTTGGGGGCCGGGTGACAGCCCGACCCCCGCCCGGCGCACCTCTACTTGGAGCGCGCGACTTCGACGACCTTGAGGATCAAGGCGCCGAAAGCGCATATGGCCCCAAGGGCGATGCACGCTTCAACGAAGGTCATTTGGTATTTCCTTCGTACGACGGACGAACCGCGAGGCCACAATGGCTCGCGGCGCCGCCGCGCTGGACTATGCAAGAGAGAAAAACCGCTGCAACCGTAGATACTTAATATGTAAAAATAGTATTCTTGACGGGAGCAGTCGGCGTTGAGCTGCGCGCCGGGGCGATGGAGGATCGGGTCGAATGACGAGGGCGGCTCAGCGGCGGGTCATTTTCCAGACGTCGTTGCTGTAGATGAAGACCGGCCGGCCGTCCCGCTCGACCGAATATTTGCCCCCGGTGAGGTAGAGCGCATCGCCGCTGGTCCAGGCGGCGACCGCGCCGCGCGGCGACCAGGGCGCCGCGACCGGCCGCCAGCTCTTGCCGTCGCCGGACACCAGCATCTCGCTGGTGAAGGCGCCGGACCGGTTGGCACCGACCAGCCAGAGTCGGCCGTCGAACGCTACGGCCGCATATCCGACCGGGGCGCCGTCCGCGATCCTGGCGCTTTCCCGGCGCCAATCGAGGCCGTCGGCGGTCGACCAGACGTCGTTCAGCGGCGGGCCGTCGATCTCGCCGCCGCCGATGACAAAGAGCCGGTCGCGGAACACCGCCGCCTTGGCGCCCGCCCGGGGGGCCCAGGGCGGGCGAGGCATCTCCTGCCAGGCGAGGCCGTCGCTCGAGCGCCAGACCTGCGCCCTGGCGCCGGCGGAATCCTGGCCGCCGAGGATCCACATCGACCCGCGGAAGGCGGCGGCCGCATAGAGGATGACCCGCGGCAGGCTCGCCGAGCGGCCGACTTCGTCCCAGCGGCGATAATCCGTGGTCCGGCGAATGAGAGGGTCGATCTCGAAGCGGCGATAATCGCCGCGGACGGCTCCGAGCGCCCAGGTCGCTCCGCCGTGCCGGACATAGGAAAGATAGGGCGTGCTCATCCCGGCCGGCGGCGGCGCCGACTTCGACCAGCCGGCCCCGTCCGCCGAAAGCCAGACCCCGTCGGGATGGAGAGCGGCGAAGCGGCCGTCCGCGAGCACGTGGACCGGGAAATTGTAGAGCGGTGGAAAAGCGGCGGCCGCGGTGAGTCGGGTCCAGGCATACGGGGAGTCCGCCTCGCCCGGCGCCGCCTCGGCGGCCCGCCCCGCGGGATCGGGCGAGCAGGCCGCGAGGAGCAAGGCCAGGCCGCAGCCTGTCGACCGGCTTACGTTCGCCATTCGCAAGGACCGGCGCAGACGCTCACCTCTCCGCCTTCTCCGCCGCCAGCAGCCGCACCAGAGGCTGGAGGCCCGGGCCGTAGCGGGCGAGCACGTCATGGTCGCCGGCGGTATCGAAATGACTGGCCAGCCGCTTTCCGTCCCAATGGTGGATGGCGAACCAGGGGGGGTCGGCGACGATCATCGGGCGGTCGTCGGGGCGGTCGGGGTCGATGGGCTGGAAGTCGAGCGCGACCTGGGGGGCGGTCGACGGGCAGATGGCGAGAATCGTCCCCGCCCACTGGGCGACAACCGGCCGGTGGAGGTGGCCGGCGATGACGGCGACGATGTTGGTCCGGGCGGAGACGATCTCCTCCAGCCTCTTCACCCATTCGGCCTCGGGATTCTCCGTCATCCAGCTGTGGCCGCTGGCGATCGGCGGGTGGTGGAGGACGAGTAGGGTCGGCCGGTCCGGCGCCTCGGCCAGGCGGGCGCGGAGCCAGGCGGCGCGGGTCTCGCAGAAATTGCCGCCGTGGCGGCCTTCCTCGAGCGTGTCGAGGACGAGGATCCTCAGGTCGCCGCGCTCGATCGCATATTGATGGAAGCCGTCCGGCATCGGCGCATCGGGGAAATTGGCTCGGAAGGCTTCGCGCCCGTCATGATTGCCGAGCGCGTAGAAGACCGGGAAGGGCAGGTCCGCCACCGCCTCCTTGAGCCGCGCATAGGATTCGGAATCGTCGCCGGTATCGGCGAGATCGCCGGTGGCGAGGAGAAGGTCCGGCCTGGGCGCCATCTCGCTGAGCGTTCGCAAGGTGCGGTCGAGGCGCTTGCGGTTGAGCTCGTCGGGATTGCCGGGCTCGAAGCCGAGATGGACGTCGGTGATCTGGGCGATCAGCATCAGCGCCGGGCCTGTGCGACCGCGGTGTCGCGCTTCTTGCCCTTCACACGCTGCCTGATCAGCATCGACGGCGCCCCCGCGTCCATATGGTAATCATGACACATTGCGCAGGAGGATGGCACCGGTTTCGAGCTGCCCTCCCCGCCGTGGCAGGTCCGGCAGCTCCCCAGGTCCGGAATCAGCAGGTCGGAAGCGGCGTTCGACCGCTCGGCGCCATGGCAGCTCGAGCAGCTTTGGGTGGCGTGGGCGCGGTGGTCGAACCAGCCTTTGTGGAGGTAGCGCAGGGGAAAGGCGACCGGGCGGATCCGGAAGTCCAGCGAGCCGGCGAGCGGAGCGTCGATCCGGTGGCAGCCCCAGCAGGCACCGCCGGGCGAGAAGACGCCCCGGATCGCGCGCTCGGCGCTTCCCGGGCCTCGCGCGAACTGGATCCGGTTGCGAAGGTCGGGCGAGTCGCCCGGACGCCGCCGCGCCGCCGGGGCGAGAACCGACGGCCGGGCAGCGCTGCGGCCGCGGTAGAAATCGCGAAGGTCGGCGACGACCTGGGCGGGCTCGCCGTGGCGGAGGGTGCGGAGCGTTCCGCCGCTGCGGTCGAAGGCGAGGTCGTGGCACATGGCGCAATCCTGCTCCATGTCGACCGGCTGGAAGCGGGCGCCGTCAGGCGCCGGGTCGTGACAGTCCTTGCACTCGAGCGCCTGGCCGAAGCCGTAGCGCCCGCCCAGCCGCCGGGCCATCTGCGCGACTCCGCTGGTGGCCGACAGATGGAGGGCGTGGGGGAATTTGAGGCCGCTGTCCTCCTGCGGCCGCCCCGCCAGCGGGAGGCGCTTCAGGACGGGCCGCTCGCCGCTCCACCCGGCGATCAGAACGGGTGAGAATTGCGGGTGGGCTCGGCCGAAATCGCCGGCGTCGGGGAGCGGCGTGTCGGGCAGCTTCTTCCTCAGGTCGCCATGGCAGTCGGCGCAGAAGCGCTGCGCCGTGACCGGCATCTCCTTCTTGCCCTCATGCTCGGTATGGCATTCGACGCAGCGGCCCGGGGGCAGGTCGAACGTCTCCTTGAAGGCGAGCTCGATCCGGCGCCAGCGGCCGAGATCGGGCCGCGCCCGCGCGAGTCGGATCGGGTCGGCATGGTCGTGGACCTTGGAGTGGCAGGTCTTGCAGGCGGTATCGCGGACCGCCTCGAACGGCTTGACGTGGCAGGCGGTGCAATTGCCCTTCAGCCCGGCATGGGCCGAGGAGAGGCTGCCCGACGACCAGATCTCGTCGGCGTGGAACTTGGCGAAGGTCTCGGCCTTCTCCCGGCGGTCGTAATAAGCCTTGATCGGCCAGGCCAGGCCAATCGCGAGGACGAGCAGGGCGAGCAGCCATGCGAGGCCGCGCTTGCCCGGGAGCACCGAAGCGAGCGTGAACAGCCGCTCGGCGCTCTTGTCGAGCTTGACCTCGGCGTCGCCGGTCCGCTCGACCGCGACCTCGATCTCGTCCGAGCCCGCCGCCGCCGGCATGAAGCGAAGCGCGTGGCTTGCGATCAATATGTCGCCGCCGGTGCCGAGCTCGATCTGCCCGACCGAGGCCTTGCGACCGTTGAGCTCGACCGACAGGCCGGGCTCTACCGCGACCTTGAGCCGGTCGTCCCTGCGCTCGATCACCACATGGCGGAGCGCCACGGCCAGGTCGGTGAGGTGGATGTCGCAGGCCGGGTCGCGGCCGACCGACAGCCGCTCTCCTTCGACCCGGCGGGTTCGGACGATCTCCCGCCCTTCGGCGCTGTGGGAGACGGTTCGGATCAGGAAGGCCACTGCGCCGCTACCAGTAGAAGAAGACGCTGACGATGTGGGCGGCGAGCGCGGCGATCAGGGCGAAGGTGACGGGGACATGGACCCAGAGCCAGATCTCGAGCAGCGCCTTGACCCTGAGGTGGTGGCGGATCCGGGCGAGGGCCGCGGACTTGCGCTCGAGCAGGGCGGCGACGCTCTCCAGCGCCTGGGCCTCCTCGCCGGCCGAGACGGCGAGTCGGCGCCGGGTCTCGGCCAGCGCCCGGGCGGTCTTGCAGCGATCGTGGCGGCCGGACAGCCGCCGGTAGAGGCCGCCGGCGAAGACCTTGTCGTCGAGCGAGAGCTGGACGATGCGGGCGTCCTCGTGGCCGAGCGGCTGGGCGGCGGTGCGCAGCTGGCGGTCGAGCTTCATCACCGCGTCGATCATCTGCGGCCGGGTCATCTCCGAGCGGCTCGCTCCGAGCTGCCTCGGAAGCCGGGTGTAGGCGACGATCCCGTAGAGGCCGGAGAGGACGACCAGGATCATCAGGGCGTAAGCGAGGGTGTGGACGTTCCAGCCGAACTGGAAGCCGGTGTGGAGGGTGGCGATGACGACGAGGGCGAGGCCGAGATAGACGTGGGCGCTGGTCCAGGCCTTGAGCGACCAGCGGCCCCGGGTCATGGCGCGCTTGCGGATCCCGAGCAGGGTCAGCCAGAGGATGAGAAGGACCCCGACCGTCCCGAGCGCATAGCCGTAGGGGCTGCCCCCGTTCGGCCTGGGCTGGGCGTCGATCAGGGCGTAGCCGAGGAGGGCGAGGAGCGAGAGGATCAGGCTGACCTTGGCCCAGCGGAAATTGCGGTGGCGAAGGAACCCTTCGTGGCTGGCGCCGAGATCGGTTCGGGGGATGGAGGCCATCATGCCGTGTGGGCGCGCTGCGGACGTAAGCAGGCCTTCCGGCATCGCGCGCTTTTCCGAGGAATCGGCGCGGACTCATTTCTGAACGCAAAGACGCAAAGACGCAAAGAGCGCGGAGCGCTCCACCTCGGCAGCGGCCGGCGGCGGACACGGCCTTGCCGGCTAGAGGCCGCGTCTGTCCGCTTCGCGGAATCTTTGCGTCTTTGCGTCTTTGCGTTGAAAAATTCGACCGGCACGGCGGACGGAAGTCGGCTCGGACGGCGCAGGCCGGTCGTCATCCCTCCCGCTCCAGCCGGGCGACGGTGAGGAACTGCTCCGGGGCCACCCGGATGGCGGCCCCCGTCGGGCAGGCGCGGACGCAGGCGGGGCCGCCCGCTATCCCCGCGCACATGTCGCATTTGACCGCCTTCTTGGGCGTGTCGGGGGAGACCCTCTTGTCGATCCACTTGCGCGACGGCTCGCCGGGGCCGGGGCCGAGGCCGGCGAGGAGCCAGGCGAGAAGCGGGGGCTTTTTCGGCGGGACCTTCTCCATCCGGATGACGCCGTAGGGGCAGTTCCTCTGGCAATTGCCGCAGCCGATACAGCTCTCGTCGATAAACACCTCGCCGTCTATGCCGCGGTGGATGGCATTGGGCGGGCAGTCGGCCATGCAGTGCGGATGCTCGCAATGGCGGCACGAGGTCGGCACGTGGAGATGGGCGTAGGTCTTGCCTGCCTCGCGGTCGAGGCGGGAGAGGCCCTCGTGGCTGTCGGCGCAGGCCCGCTCGCAATTGTCGCAGCCGACGCAGAGGGTCTCGTCGATGAGGAGGACGTCGGTGGCTTCGCCGATGCCGTTCTCGACGAGGAAGCTCGCCACCGAGCTATACATGTCGACGGCGCCGCCGAAGCCGTCCTTCTTGGCCTCGATGAAGTCGTTCAATTGCTGCCGCGACGCCATGTCCCGCCGCGCCCGGGCGAGCAGTTCGGGCTTGCGGTCGAGCAGCCGGCGGAAGGCGGCGCCGTCGAGCCGGATCACCTCCGACTTGACCGCGGCGCGGACGGTGGCCGTGCGCCGCCCGCCCTCCAGGAGCGCCATCTCGCCGACATAGGAGCCGGCCGGGAGGTAGGAGAGGAAGATCGGCCGCCCGCCGATCGCTTTCTCGACCACCATCGAGCCCTGGCGGATGACGAAGATGTCGCGGCCCTCGGCCCCTTCCTCGAGGATCGCCTCGCCGGCCCTGACGCTCCTGACCTCGGCGGTCTCGAGCACCTCGGTAAGGTCGTCGGGGGTGAGGCCCGAGCCGAACATCTGGAGGAGCTGGCGCTCGATCGAGATCCGGGTGATCGCCCGGCGCGCGGCGGGGACGGCCGACATCAGCCGCAGAGCAGCCATCCGGGGCACCTCGACCAGGATCGAATCCTCCGCGGCCCGGACGGTGGCGCCGCGGCGGCGGCCGGAGATCAGGCCGACCTCGCCGAAGATCGAGCCGGTCCCGATCGGAACGGTGATCGAGGCGTCTGCCTTGCTGACCTCGACCAGCACCGAGCCCTCGGCGATGGCGAAGAGCGACGATCCCGGGGCGTTGCGCTCGAACACCAATTCGCCGGCACGGTAGAAGCGGGCGTCGCTGTCGAGCATGAACTCGCGCATCTGCAAGGGCGACATGTCGTTGAGGATGGCGACGTTCCCGCGCAGCATCTCGAGCCAGGCATCGACCGAGCGGGGGACTGGAAGGTCGCGGAACCTGGCCTGGAGGA
>DASQJV010000444.1:0-2162 GCA_035630855.1 Allosphingosinicella sp.
TTATTTCGCGAACAGGTTCGCCGGATCGGCCATCGCCTTGATCTCGAGGGCGTTGCCGGAAGGGTCGAGGAAGAACATCGTCGCCTGCTCGCCGGGGAGGCCGCGGAAGCGCACGGTCGGCTCGATGACGAACTCGGCGCCGGCCCGCTTCAGCCTGTCCGCCATCTCCTCCCACGCCGCCATGTCGAGCACCGCTCCGAAATGCGGGACCGGCACGTCGTGGCCGTCGACCGGGTTGCGGTGCGGCCGCGGCGCCATCGCCGGGTCGAGATGGGCGACGATCTGGTGGCCGAAGAAATCGAAGTCGATCCACTCGTCGGCGCTCCGTCCCTCGGGGCAGCCGAGCAGCCCGCCGTAGAAGGCTCGGGCGGAATCGAGGTCGTGGACCGGGAAGGCGAGGTGGAAGGGGGGAAGGGCCATGGCTCCTTGTAATGGCGACGGCGGGTTGGAACCAGCAATTCCGTTCGGGCTGAGCCTGTCGAAGCCCTCCTTTTCCCAACCCCGAGAAAAGGAAGGAAGGGCTGCGACAAGCTCAGCCCGAACGGGTTCGGTGGATTGTAAACCTGCCGGTTTCCGCCGATGGAGCGGCCCGTGAAGCTCCTCGCCCTGTCTTTCCTCGCCGGTGCCGCCGCCGCCTGCGGCTTCCAGCCGATCGGCCTCTGGCCGCTGACCCTGGCCGTCTTCGCCCTGCTGCTCTGGCTCGTCCGCGCCGCTCCGAGCCTGCGAAGCGCGCTCGCCCGCGGCTGGTGGTTCGGGGTGGGGCATTTCGTCGTCGGGCTGAACTGGATCGCCACCGCCTTCACCTACCAGGCCGAGATGCCGCCCTCGCTCGGCTATCTGGCGGTGGTCCTGCTCTCGCTCTACCTCGCCGTCTATCCGGCCGCCGCGGCGGGCCTCGCCTGGCGCTGGGGGCGGCGGAGCGAGCTTCGCCTCGCCCTGGTCTTCGCCGCCGCCTGGATCGTCACCGAATGGCTTCGAGCCACCCTGTTCACCGGCTTCGCCTGGAATCCCGCGGGCGTGGTGCTGCTGACCACGCCGGTTTCCTGGTCGGCGCGCCTGGTCGGCACCTACGGCCTCTCCGGAATCGCCGCTTTGATCGCCGGGATCCTGCTTCTCCTCGGCCTGAGGCGGTGGCGCCCGGCCGGAACGATCGCCGCCGGAGTGGCGGCGCTCGGACTGGCGGGCTGGCTCGCCGACGGCCCGGCGACGGGGCCCGCCGGCCCGTCGCTCCGGATCGTCCAGCCCAATATCGGCCAGCAGGACAAATGGCGCGAGGGTTTCCGGGACGAGAATATGGCTCGGCTTCGGCGTCTCTCCTCGTCGAGCGCGAGGGAGCCGCGCCTTCTGCTCTGGCCCGAGGCGGCGGTCACCCGGCCGCTCGAGAACGGCCTTCGCGATCCCGGCCACGTCATCGAGATGCTCGAGCTCCGCCGCGACGTCGCCGCGATGCTCGGCGACCGGGACCTGCTCCTCACCGGCGGGGTCACCTGGCGCTCGCCCGACGGCCGCGACGTGACCAGCGCGACCAACAGCGTCTTCGCGATCGATCCCTCAGGCCGGATCCTCGCCCGCTACGACAAGGCCCATCTCGTCCCTTATGGCGAATATCTGCCGATGCGGCCGATCCTCTCCGCGCTCGGCCTGTCGCGGCTCGCTCCGGGCGACGTCGACTTCGATCCGGGCCCGGGGGCCCGGACCCTCGACCTGCCCGTCGTCGGCAAGGTCGGCTTCCAGCTCTGCTACGAGATCATCTTCTCGGGAGAGGTGGTCGACCGGAGGAACCGGCCGGACTTCCTGTTCAACCCGTCCAACGACGCCTGGTTCGGAGCCTGGGGGCCGCCCCAGCATCTCGCCCAGGCGAGGCTCCGCGCGCTGGAGGAGGGGCTTCCGGTGCTTCGCGCCACGCCGACCGGAATCTCCGCCGTGATCGACTCCGACGGAAGGCTTTTGCGAAGCCTGCCCTGGCGGACGGCGGGGATCATCGACTCCCGGCTTCCCGCGCCCGCTCCACCGACGCCCTTCGCCCGACTCGGCAACCTCCTCGCGCTGCTCTTCGCCTTGTCGCTGGCGGCGCTGGCGTTGGTCGAACAGCGCATTGCAGGGCGGCGCAAAGACGGCTAGGGAGCGGCGCATATAAGGATATCTTTATATCCGTCTCTCCC
>DASQJV010000445.1:0-3382 GCA_035630855.1 Allosphingosinicella sp.
CAAGGCCGAGGCGATGAAGATGCTGAAAGCGCGGCTCTACGAGGCCGAGCTCCAGCGCCGCGAGGCTCAGGCGAGCGCCGAGCATGCCGCCAAGACCGACATCGGCTGGGGCCACCAGATCCGCTCCTACGTTCTGCAGCCCTACCAGCTGGTCAAGGATCTCAGGACCGGGGTGGAGAGCACGACGCCCTCCGCCGTGCTCGACGGCGACCTCGACCGCTTCATGGCCGCGGCTTTGTCGCAGCGCGTGACCGGCGAGAAGGTGGACGTCGAAGATGTGGATTAGGTCGCCTAAATCCTCCCCGCGATTTCGCGGGGAAGGGAACCACCCGAAGGGTGGTGGAGGGGTAGCTGGCAGAAGCCTGCGCCATCTACCCCTCCACCATGCTTCGCATGGTCCCCCTCCCCGGCAAAGGCCGGGGAGGATTTTGGGTCGCGCTCTCCTCCTCCCCCTCCTCCTCCTCGCCGCCTGCCAGGAGAAGGCCGAGGAATCGCCCTTCCCCAAGCCCAAGCGCCCGGTCTCTCCGATCACCTCGGCCTCCTATTCGAACGAGGATGCCCGCGATTCGGTGCGCGAGGCGGAGACGGTGATGGACCTCGCCGACATCGGCGAAGGCATGTACGTCGCCGACATCGGCGCCGGCGAAGGCTATTATACGGTACGCCTGGCGCCCCTGGTCGGCCGCAGGGGCCGGGTTCTGGCCGAGGACATCGTCCCCGGGACCCGCGACGCCCTCGCCCACCGGGTCACCCGCGAGGACCTCCACAACGTCGCCGTCAAGCTCGGCAAGCCCAACGACCCGCTGCTTCCGGACGCATCGTTCGACCGGATCTTCATGATCCACATGTATCACGAGATCGAGCGGCCGAGCGAGTTCCTGTGGAACTTGCGGCCCGATCTCAAGAGGAACGGGCGGGTCGTCGTCGTCGACGCCGACCGGCCGACCGACCGTCACGGAACCCCTCCGAGGCTGCTCATCTGCGAGTTCGCCGCGGTCGGCTACCAGCTCACCCGCTTCGAGCGGCTCCGCGATTCCGAATCCTATTTCGCCCAGTTCGAGACCGTCGGCGCCCGCCCCGAGCCGAAGGACATACCCGCCTGCCCCGCCGTGGCGGGCTGATCGGAGAAGCTCAGGCCGCGACGGCTCCGCGCCCTTCCCTCGAAACGGGCCTGAACGTCATCGCGATCAGGAACGCGCCCATGCCGAGGCCGAAGGCGGTGACGAAGAGCCAGCTGTAGGTGGCGTAATGGTCGTAGATCATTCCGCCCATCACCGGGCCGGTGGCCATGCCCAGGCCCCCCGCCATCGCCGTCCCGCCGATCACCGTCCCCATCATCTTGAGCGGGAAATTCTCGCGGATGATGACGGCATAGAGGGGCATGACTCCGGCGTAGATGAAGCCGAACAGGGCCGCGACCGCATAGAAAGTGGCCAGCTCCCGGGCGGCGAGATAGAAGAGCGCCGCGATCGCCTGGACCAGCAGCCCGAAGACGAGCACCCTTTTCGCGCCGAGCGCATCGCCCGCGATTCCGAAGACCACCCGGCCCCCGAGGCCCGCCAGGCCCTCGACGCTGTAGATCGAGACCGCGACCATCAGCGGAATGCCGCTGCTCACCGCATAGCTCACCGTATGGAAGATCGGCCCCGAATGGGTCGCGCAGCAGAAGAAATTGGTCAGCGCCAGGACGATGAACTGGGGCGACCGCAGCGCCTCGGCGAACGATATCTCCGCTTGCCCCGCTCCGGATGTAGGTTCCGGGGCGGCCAGGGACGGCGGCCTGCGGACGAGGAAGGACGCCGGTATCATCAGGACGGCCGCGAGCCCGGCGACGATCAGCATCGCGGTTCGCCAGTCGTAGCGGGTGACGAGCCAGGCCGCGAGCGGCGCCATCGTCATCGGCGCCATCCCCATGCCCGCCGAGACCAGCGAGACGGCCAGCGCCCGCCGGGTCTCGAACCAGCCCGTCACGCAGGCCATCATCGGGGCGAAGATCGCGGCCGTCGATCCGCCCACCGCGATCCCGAAGATGAGCTGGAACGCGGGCAGCGACGGGGCCCGGCTGGCCAGGGCCAGGCTTGCAGCGAGCATCGCCGAGCCGGCCAGAACCACGGCTCGCGGCCCGAACCGGTCCGACAGGCCGCCCCAGCCGAAGCTCGCCAGGGCCATTGCGACGAAGCCGATCGTCATCGCCGTCGAAATCCCCGTCGTCGACCAGCCGGTCGCGGCCGCGATCGGGCGGAGGAAGACCGGAAGCGAGAACATCGCTCCGATGGCGACGCAGCCGAGCAGTCCGCCGGCCGCGACGATGACCCATCGATAATTGGACTGCGTCATGAGGGACTCTCCCGCCGCCGCTCGGACCGCCCCGACCGCTTACAGGAGTCGACTCAGCCCTTGAACCCCTGCGCCACGACATACCATTCGGACGAGCCCTTGCGGCTGGCCGGAGGCTTGGCGTGCTTGACCGCCGTGAAGCGCCGCTTGAGCTCGGCGACGAGATGGTTGTCGGCGCCGCCGGCCAGAACCTTGGCGACGAAGGCTCCGCCGGGCTTCAGCACCTCGCCGGCGAATTCGAGCCCCGCCTCGACCAGCGCCATCGTCCGCAAATGGTCGGTCTGCGGGTGGCCGACCGTATTCGCGGCCATGTCCGACAGGACGAGGTCGGCGGGTCCGCCAAGCGCCTCGCGAAGCCGCTCCGGAGCCTCGTCGGCGAGGAAATCGAGCTGGAGCAGGACGGCGCCGTCGATCGGGTCGGTCGGCAAGAGGTCGATCCCCACCACCGCGGCTTTGGGCGCCCGCTTGCGGACGACCTGGGTCCAGCCGCCGGGCGCGACGCCGAGGTCGACCACCCGCTCGACGCCCTTGAGGAAGGCGAAGCGGTCGTCGAGCTCGAGCAGCTTGTAGGCGGCGCGCGAGCGATAGCCCTCGGCCTTGGCGCGCTTGACGTAGGGGTCGTTCAATTGCCGCTCGAGCCACTTGGTCGAGCCGACCTTGCGGCCCCGGGCGGTCTTGACGCGGGTTACCATTTCGCTCCTCCCCGGAACGGGGAGGGGGACCGCCGGCGAAGCCGGGGGTGGAGGGGGCCCGGCGTCGGAGCCGCCCGGACGCGGGCCCCCTCCACCATGCTGCGCATGGTCCCCCTCCCCGTTCCGGGGAGGAACACGATCACAATTTGTGCCCGTCCTTGGCCATCAGCGACCTCAATATGCCCTCGCGTATCCCGCGATCGGCGACGCCGAGGGTCTTGGCCGGCCAGATGTCCATGATCGCCTCGAGGATGGCGCAGCCGGCGACGACCAGGTCGGCCCGCTCAGAGCCGATGCAGGGCAGCTCCGCCCGCTCGGCGAAGCTCATCCTCGACAGCATCTGGTTGACCGAG
>DASQJV010000446.1:0-2967 GCA_035630855.1 Allosphingosinicella sp.
CGGAGAGCCTCAAGGACACGATCGAGCGGGTGCTGCCTTATTGGGAGGGACGAATCGCGCCGGCGCTTCGCGAGGGGCAAAGGGTGCTGATCTCCGCCCACGGCAATTCGCTGAGGGCCCTGGTCAAGCATCTGTCCGACATCCCGGACGCGGAGATCACCGGCCTCGAAATCCCGACAGGGCAGCCGATCGTCTACGAGTTGGACGAGGCGCTTGCGGCGACGGATCGTTATTATCTGAGCGAGAGATAGGCCAGCCCGTCATCCCGGCGAAAGCCGGGACCTCATGGGGTGAAAAGCGCAGTGATCTTCACCCGCCGGGGCCCCAGCCTTCGCTGGGGCGACGCGACGTTCAGTCCCCCGCCCGCGCCAGCGCCTGGTTGCGCTCCGCCCGGGCGAGGACCTCATCGAGCTTGTCGCCGGGCAGGATCCCCGTCGTCGCCACCGCCGATTGGAGCTTCACCTTCGCGTGGCCGAGATCGAGCGGATTGTCTTCGATGCAGCGGGCCAGCCGCTCGCCGGTGTCGATCGCGCTGTCGAGATCGAGGTGATCGAGGATCAGGTCGAAGCGGCCCTCCCCGGTGCGGGCGAGGATGTCGGTCGAGCGGATGAGCCCGCAGAGCAGCCGGGCGACGTGGACGAGGGCCGCGTCGACGGCGAAATGGCCGTGGCGCTCATGGACGGCCTCGAGGTTGGTGAGCTCGATCCCGACGACGGCGGCGCTTGTGCCGTGGCGCTCGGCGAGCCCGACCACGCGCTCGAGCTCCGAGCGGAACCTCGCCGCGGTGGGCAGCGGCGTCAGGCTGTCGCTCTCGGCGCGCTGCTCGAGCTCGGCGATCCGCCGCTGCGCCTCCTCCAGGGCTGCCCGGAGCAGGGCGTTCTCGTCCGAGGTCTCGACCGGAAGGCCGGCAAAATCTGAGGCGTGCTTGGACATGAAAGGCGGCATAGCGTCTTTGGGTTAAGCAAAAACGAAGCTCTGGCTTCGCCGCCCGGGCCCCGATAGAGGAGCGAGGATGGCCGAGGTCGGGATCATCATGGGCAGCCGCTCCGACTGGGAGACGATGCGCCATGCCGCCGAGATGCTGGAGGCGCTCGAAGTGGAGTTCGAGACCCGGGTGGTCTCCGCCCACCGGACTCCAGAGCGTCTCTACGATTATGCCAGGGGCGCAGCGGCACGCGGGCTCAAGGTCATCATCGCCGGGGCCGGCGGGGCGGCCCACCTGCCCGGCATGGCGGCGTCGATGACTCGGCTGCCGGTGCTCGGAGTGCCGGTCCGGTCGAAGGCCCTGGACGGCCTCGACAGCCTTCTCTCGATCGTCCAGATGCCCGCCGGAGTGCCGGTCGGGACGCTGGCGATCGGCCAGGCCGGAGCGGCCAATGCCGGGCTGCTCGCGGCCTCGATCCTGGCGCTGTCGGACCCGGCGCTCGGCGAACGGCTGGAGGCATGGCGGAAGCGGCAGACCGACGGCGTCGCCGAATCGCCGGAATGACGGCGCCTGAATGACGCTGGAGCCGGGCTCGACCATCGGCATCGTCGGCGGCGGCCAGCTCGGCCGAATGCTTGCCATGGCGGCGGCCCGGCTCGGCTACAAATGCCACATCTACGCGCCCGACGAGGCCCCGCCCGCGGCGGAGGTCGCCGCGCGCTTCACCCGCGGCGCCTGGGAGGACGAGTCGGCGCTCGCCAACTTCGGCCGAAGCGTCGACGTCGCCACCTACGAGTTCGAGAATATCGCCGCCGCCCCCCTGGCCGCGCTCGCCGCCCAGGCGCCGCTCCACCCGCCCGCCGAGGCCCTGGCCGTCGCCCAGGACCGGCTCAGCGAGAAGAGCTTCGTCGCCGGGCTGGGCGGCCGGCCGGCGAGCTTCCGCCAGGTCGACGATCGCGCGGGGCTGGACCAGGCTCTGGCGGCGGTCGGGACCCCGGCGGTCCTGAAGACCCGCCGCTTCGGCTATGACGGCAAGGGCCAGGCGCGGATCATGACCGCCGGGGATCTGGAGGGCGCCTGGGAGACGGTGCGCGGGGCTCCGTCCATCCTCGAGGCCTTCGTCAGCTTCGAGTCGGAATTCTCGATCCTGCTGTGCCGGGGGACGAACGGCGAGGTCGTCACCTGGCCCGCGCCGGCCAACGAGCATGAAGGTGGAGTCCTGCGCCGTTCGCGGGTGCCGGGCTTCGGACTCGACGCCCAGGCTGCGGAAGCGGAGGCGCTGGCCCGCGCCGCCGCCGAGGCGCTCGATTACGTCGGAGTGCTGGCGCTCGAATTCTTCGCCACCGGGGACGGACCGATCTTCAACGAAATGGCGCCGCGCGTCCATAACAGCGGCCATTGGACCGTCGAGGGCGCGACCACCTCGCAGTTCGAGAACCATGTCCGCGCCATTTGCGGCCTTCCGCTCGGCGCGACCGGATTGACCGGGACGCGGGTGGAGATGGACAATCTGATCGGCGGCCAGGCGGACAGCTGGGCGGCGATCCTCGCCGATCCGGCGGCGCACCTTCATCTCTACGGCAAGGACGAAGCCCGCCCCGGCCGCAAGATGGGCCATGTGACGAGGGTGTTCGGGAACAGGGATTAGGGGGTTGGGACGCCCCCAATCCCCTAGCGCGGAGTCACCTCCTCGATCGGCAGGCCCAGCCCGGTGAGCTGCGGGCGCACCTTGGCGGCGTCGCCGACGACGACCCAGACGATCTTCCGGGGATCGATGACCTTGCGCGCGGCCTGGTCGATCGTGCTGACCGTCATCCCGCGATAGCGGTCGGCGATCGCTTCCCAATAATTGTCGGGCCGCTTGTAGAGCGCGTTGGACCTGAGCGCGCTGAGCACCGCCTGCGAGGTCTCGAACTGGCCGGCGAGCTGGCGGGTGTTGCCGTTGATCACCCGGCCCAGCTCGACGCCGGACACGCCCTTGGGGCCGAGGAAGCCCGACACCTGGTCCATCAGCGCCCTGATCGCCGGGCCGGTCTTGTCGG
>DASQJV010000447.1:0-4266 GCA_035630855.1 Allosphingosinicella sp.
TCCGAATCGACGTGATCGCGATCCGCGACCGCGGCGCCCGGGAGGTGAAGGTGACGGAAGGGCTGTTCACCTTCGTCGCGCTCGACGAGAACCACCGCCCGCGCGCGGTGAAGCGCGGCTAGAGCAGTGAGTGTTTAGATCGCGCTCGCGTTCGTCATGCCGGACTTGATCCGGCATCCACCTTCCTTCCGGATTTCAACGCCTTGAAGAAGGTGGATCCCGGATCAAGTCCGGGATGACGATTCAATCTAAACGCTCACTGCTAGGATCCGCCGAATCGGTAGCGCAGGGTGGCGCGGCCGTTGGCGGGGATCGTCACCGCCCAGAGCGGGCGCCCGTCGCGGCGGCCGAGCGCGGTCTCGGAGATCAGCTGCATCGAGCCTTCGGCCAGGACCGCCTCGAAGCGGACCGGAGCCGGCTGGGCGTTGGTCACGGTAAGCTCCCAGTCGCCGCCCTCGCCCTCGCCCGGGAACAGCCTGACCGCCCGGGCGGTGACCGAGCTCGCGGAGCCGACCCGGATTTCGACCTCCTCGCCGACCGCCTTGTCCTCGATCGAGCCCCGGCCGAGCAGGATCGGACGGGCTCGGCCGGTTCCGAACAGGACCAGGCCGCCGGAGGGCAGCGGAAGGCCGAGGCCGGCGGCGACGCTGTTGTCGGTGGTGAGGATCCGGGTGACCGGGAGGGCCACCTCGCCCCCTCCGCCGCCCGGATTGGGAGCATAGGCCTCGATCCGGTAGACTGTCTCGACCTTCACTTTCTCGCGGGCGAGCAGGGCGACCTGCTTCTGGCTTCGGGCGGAGACCGTCACCCGCTCGGGGATCCGGTAGAGCTTGAGGTCGCCGAGATCCTCCTGTCGGGCCATCATCATCGGCGGCGGCGGCGGCGGGGGCGCCGGCATGGGCGCCTCCATCACCGGCATCACGTCCATCATCATCCGCGAGCCGCTGATCTCGAGCTCCTCCTTCTCGAACACCTGCTCCTCGAGGTCGCTGGTGGTGGTCCCGGACGGCCAGCATCTGAGCACCAGCGGCGGCGCCTGCGGCCGGCGCGGGCTGTAGGAGCTGCGGTTGATCCGGCCGGCGACGGCCTGGGTGTCGGCCTGGCGGAAGCCGGTCTCGTCGCCGTTGGCGAGGGTCAGCCAGGCGAACAGGTCCATGCTGGCGCCGTCGGGCGACAGCCGGGCGACGTAATCGGCCTGCCAGTCGAAGCCGCTGGCGAGGTAGGACAGGGTGACGGTCGCCCGGACCGCCCGCGGGCTGCGGACTCGGACCGAGAGAGTGGGCGTGGCGGAGAGGCCGGCCGGGACCCGGTCGTAGAGGAGGGTCGAGCGAAGCCCGTCACAGCGCAGGCCCTCGATGCCGTGGGGAGTCTCCAGCACCACCGCCCCGTCCGCGCTCGAGCGCACCACCGCCTCCGTCTCCCGCACCGCCCCGGTGGCGAGCGATGTTCGGCGAAGATGGACCCGCCGCCCCAGGGAGGCATCGAGGAGGCTCGCCGGGGAGAGCAGCCAGGCGTCCCGATTCTTCTCGACGACTCCGCCGGGGAAGCCGCTGACGATGGCGCTCTCGGGGAGGATGCCGCCGGCCACGCCTTCGAAGCGGACGTCGGATTCGCCGGCCGGAATCGAGATTCGCCGGGTCTCGGTGACGAGCGCGAAACCGTTCAGCCAGCGCAGGTCCATCGCCTGGTCGGCCCCCCGCCCCGGCGCGCGGTAGACGGTGACGGCGACCGATCGGGGCGCGGGAGACGTCGCCACCGGCGGCGGCGCCGCGGCCGCGGCGGTGCCGAACATAAGCCAGGCGAGCATGGCTCGGCTCACGTCCCTTCGCCCGTCAGTAGCGCGTGTCGAAGGTGGCGGTGACGGTCGCTTCGCCATTGGCCGGAACGGTCACCCGCCACATCGTCTCGTCGGCCGAGCGGCGGGTGCTCTTGCGGCTCTCGTCGACGATCCGGACGTCGCCCCACAGCCCTCCCTGGATGAGGTCGACGGTCACCGGCTGCGGGCGGGCGTTGCTGAGGCTGTAGCGCATCGTCGTCCGCCAGCGGTCGCTCGAGAGGCGTTCGCGCTTCTCGACCACCGGCTGGACCTTGACGTCGAAGGCCTGGCCGGTGGTGATCGCTATGTCCGAGCCCATCGGCGTGTGGCCGATCTGATTCTCGCCGACGAACTGGGCGTTGCCGCGCGAATCCTTCATGTAGACCCGCACCGTTCCAGCCGGCAGGGCGTCGCCGAGCCCCTGGTCGCGCGAGCTCGAGAATTGCAGGACGGTGTCGGCGCTGGCGGCCTGGTCGAGCGTCCCCATCCAGCCGTTGCGGAAGACATAGGCGCGGCGGCCGGCGGCGCCGGCGACGTCGAGGAAGCTGACCTGCTTGGTCTGCTGGTTGGCGATCGTCGTGCGTTCCTTGAGCGGATAGAGGTAAAAGTCGCCCAGGCTCTCTCGGCCGGGCGTCTCGATCCCGGGACGATTACCCGGCGGAGGTGGCGGGCTGTAGCCGCCATATCGATTGTTGCCGCCGCCGATGTCGCCGGCGACGAGCAGGGTGTCGGCATTGTCGAAGGTGGTGCCGGTGGTGTTGGTCAGGGTCACCCAGCCCTGGACGTCGATCTTGCCCGCCGCCTCGTCGAACAGGGTGACGTAATCCGCCTTCCAGCTCATCCCCGGAGTGAGATAGCTCAGGGTGACCGGCCGGGCGCCGGCGCGGGCGCTCTCCAGAGTTACCGACAGGGTCGGCCGGGCGCGCAGATTCTCCGGCACCCGGTCGAAGATGGCGCGGACCGGAAGGCCGTCGTCGCGAAGCACCTCGATCCGGTTGCCGATCTGGAGGACCACCCCGCCGTTGACCGCCAGCACCTTGGCGCGCTCGCGGGTCTCGGCGCCGGTGGCCGGGTTGGTCCGGAGCAGGGTGATCTCCTCGCCCACCGCTTTCTCCATCAGCTTGGAGGGGGAAAGCAGGTCGAAGTCGAAATTCTGCTCGACGATGCCGACTCCGTCGGCGCTGAGGGTCACCGTCTCGGGGCTGATCTGGCCGGAGACGTTGGGGAATTCCTGGCGCGAGCGCCCGGCCGGCAGGTTGAGCTGCCTCGTATCCTGAACCAGTGCGAGATTCTGATTGTAGATGGTGACGGCAAGATTGCCTTGCGGCGCCTGGCCGAGCGCCGGCGCCGAAATCGCGGCGAGGCAGGCGGAAAGCAGTAGACGGCGCATGGACAGGGCTCCCTGGCTTCGACGCCCGGGATCATGTTACAATGTTACCTGCCCGTCAACGGTCAGAATTCGACCTGGGCGCGAAGGCCGTAGGTATCCACTCCGAAGTTCCTTTGGGGGAGGGGCACGGTCGAGGGCGGGGTCACCGCCACGGCGCGAGGCCCGCCGGTATAGGCGCCATGGGCATATTGGGCGTGGATCCGGACATAGTCGATCGGGCTCCAGATCAGGCTGAGCTCGTAGCCGAGCTGGCGGCCGCCGTTGACGTAGGTCGGGGCGACCGAGACCTCCCCGTCGAAGACCCGGTCGCGAAGGTCGAGCCAGTCGAGCCGGGCGTTGAGCTGGACCGAGCCGAAGCCGTCCTTGCCGACCGGATGGAGCACCTTGGTCCGGTCCCAGCGGCCGCCCTTGTAGCCGCGGCTCTCGCCGGTGAAGAAGTAGCCGACCTCCGCATAAGCCGAGCGGAAGCTGGGATCGCCGGCGTAGAACAGGCCGCCCGCGACGCCGTCGTTCGGGCCGAAGGTCCCCCCCTGATGGCCGCGCACCCAGGACTGCTGCGCCTCGGCCGCGAAGTGAAGGGAATCGACGACCGCTCCGAGCTCGACCCCGACGATGTCGTCACCGTCGGCGGCGATGGCGCCGGTGTCGACGAAGCGCTGGTCGGTGAGCTGGGTGAAGGGCCGCGAGCGGTACTGGACGTTCTGGGCGTCGCGCTGGGCGACCCGGTGCTGGAAATTGGCGCCGAGGTGGAGCCGGGCGTCGCCCAGCTCGGGCGAGAAAGTGCCGCGGACGCTCGCCTGCCAGCCGGTCCGGTTGAAGCTGCCGTTGTTGATCTCCTGCCCGAACAGGCCCGCGGTCAGGGTGTAGCGATCGTCTTCCGGATCGAGCAGGGCGACGGCCACGCCGAGGCGACGATTGTAGGTGAAGGCGTCGGTGAAGGACGCGCGCTCGAGGAAGGAGGTGAGGCGCGAGCTGGTCATCGTCTCGAGGCTCGACAGCGGGTAGAAATTGCCGAGCCGGACCTGGACCGTGCTGCCCTCCTCCTGCCAGGTCAGGACGA
>DASQJV010000448.1:0-7567 GCA_035630855.1 Allosphingosinicella sp.
GGGTGTCGGGGAACAGGCTGCCCTGGTCGGCGAAGGCGAACCATGAGGCGATCGCCGAATCATAGGCGGCGGTCGCGGCAAAGGCCTTTGCGGCCAGATACTTGCGGAAATCCAATGACGTCGTGGCGCCATGTGAATCCAAGGTGGAGACAAGTGGAGGATAGTCCACAGGATCGACACAGATCGCCACGAATCGATGATTCTTGGCCGCGGAACGCACCATCGAGGGGCCGCCGATGTCGATATTCTCGATGATCTCGTCCCGGCCGGCGCCGCGCCCCACGGTCTGGGCGAACGGGTAGAGATTGACGACGACGAGGTCGATCGCGCCGATATCGTGCTCCGCCATCGCCGCGGCATGGTCGGGATCGTCGCGGACGGCGAGCAGGCCGCCATGGACTTTGGGATGCAAAGTCTTGACCCGTCCGTCCATCATCTCGGGAAAGCCGGTGAGGTCCGAGACGTCCTTCACCTCGAGCCCGGCCTCGCGAAGCGCCTGGGCGGTGCCGCCGGTCGAGACGAGCTCGACGCCGTGCCTCGCCAGAGCGAGCGCCAGATCGACGAGGCCGGTCTTGTCCGACACCGAAAGCAAGGCGCGGCCTATTTTCACTCTGTCCTGCAATTCACTCTGTCCTGCAAAGTCGATTCCTAACCCGCCCGGCGGAAGATCCAGGCGATGGCGGCGCCGTCGGCGGGGCTCTCGCCGGCGACGACCAGCTGCGACGTCTCGCGGAGCCCGGCCTCGCCGTCGATCCAGAGGCTGTCCTCGATGGTGAGCCGGCCGCCGCGGCAGCGGAACTGCCAGACCGTCCGGCCGCGGATCCTGAGCAGGGCGCCCTGCCCGTCCGCCGTCGTCGCCGCCTCGACGTCCGGGTGGAGATGGAAGCGGACGGCATAGGGGATTGGCTCGGAGCGGCGGCGGCGGCCCTCGAGGGTCAGGAGATCCTGGCCGCGAAGCTCGCGCCCGTCGGCGGCGAGGGTGAGCTGGCGCTGGTGGACGAGACCGAAGCGGCGGACATAACCGTCGTGGCTCGCCTCGACCGTGACCACCCCGGCCGTCTCGTCGCGGACGAGCTCGACCTGGGACACGCCCTTGCCGAGGCTTCCATCGTCGTGGACCGCGGTCGAGTTGCGGTCGCCGAGCGTCAGGGTCGAATGGGCGGCGCTGCTCCTCAGGGCGTGGACGAGCTCGGCCGGCAATGCGCCCGCCGAGCGGCCGGGTCCGCCGCAATTGACGACCAGCCGGTTCGCCCCTTCCGACAGCTCGAAGGCGAGGGTCGAGGCGCAGCCGCCGGCGAAGGCCCGGGTCGGCGGCGGCGGGGCCGCGTCGAACAGCGCGATCGTGCCCTTCGCCTCGAGCCGCTGATAGCCCCAGCCGCGCGGCTGGCGGAGCGGCCTGACCCGGAGCCCGCTGCCTTCCACAGCCGCGGCGATCCTTCGCTTCGAGGCCATGTTGCCGCCCTGCCAGCTCGACAGAGCCTCGTCGCCCAGGGTCGTTCCGAGCAGGGCGCCGACCGCCGCCGACAGCGCCTCGGCGACGGCCTCGGGCATGTCGCGGTCGCCGGCATAATAAGCGGCGCGAAGCTGGGCGAGCAGCTCGACCAACATCAGCTGCTCGTCCGGCGAGCGGCTGACGAGCCCGCCGTCGTCGTGGAGCGAGGCGCCAAGCGCCCGGAGCAGCCCGGCCTCGCCTCGGCCGAGCCGGGCGGGGCCGCCCTGGACGATCAGGGCGGCGGCGACCACTCCGGCCCAGGCGGTGATCCGGGCCAGGCCCGGCCGCGCTTTCTCGGCGGCCCTGTCGAGATGGCGGGCGCCGCGCGACAGAGTGTTGAGCAGGACCGCGCGATAGGCGGAATCGCGGCTCGACAATATGTAGGGCGCGTAGGCGGTCCAGAAGAGGATCCGCCGCCCCCACAGATCGGCCCGCCAGGCCCGCTCGCTCACCGACTCGGCATGCGCGGCGAGCCATTTCTGGGTCATCTTCTCGGCCAGCTTTGACCCGCGCTCGCGAGTCGCCGCTGCGGCGAGGTCGCGGAGCCATTCGAAGCTCTGCAGATAGTCGACGAGATCGGCCGGAAGGGCGGGATCGGCGAAATCCAGGCTTTCGGCGGCGAAGGCCTCGCCGCGGCGGACGAAGCGGCCGCGGAGGATCTCCTCGCCGGCCGACTTGTCGCCGGCGACCGGATCCTTGGGAACGGCGAGCAGCTTCAGCGGGTGGCGACCGCGAAGGCGCAAAGCGTGGAAGGGCGTGCGCCAGGACAGGCGGTGGAAAAAGGACGACAGTTGCTCGCCGAGCGAGGCACCCTGGCCGCCGCCCACCCGGATCAGCCTCCGGCCCGGCTCGATCTCGCCCTCCTCGGGCGGGTCGATCTTCTCGAGAAGGCTCATCCGCGCAGCTTCCGGATGTTGTCGGCGTAATGGTGCGGGCCGCCGCGGAAGGTCGCGGTCCCGGCGACGAGGACGTCGGCGCCGGCGTCGATTGCGCGCCGGGCCGTCTCGACATCGATCCCGCCGTCCACCTCGAGGTCGATCGCCTTGCCGATCTTGTCGATCTGCTTCCTGACCGCCTCGATCTTGCGCAGCTGGCTGTCGATGAAGCCTTGCCCGCCGAAGCCGGGGTTGACGCTCATCACAAGCACCAGATCGACCTCCTCGAGGACGTAGTCGAGCATCTTGGCCGGGGTCGCCGGGTTGAGCGACACGCCGGCGCGCTTGCCCAGCGCCCTGATCGCCTGGAGGGTGCGATGGAGGTGGGGGCCGGCCTCGGGATGGACGGTGATCCCGTCCGCCCCGGCCTCGGCGAAGGCCTGGAGGAAGGGATCGACCGGCGAGATCATCAGGTGGACGTCGAACGGCTTGGCGCTGTGCGGTCGGAGCGCCTTCACCACCGCCGGGCCGATGGTCAGGTTGGGGACGAAATGGCCGTCCATGACGTCGACATGGATCCAGTCGGCGCCGGCCTCGTCGATCGCGCGCACCTCCTCGCCGAGCCGGGCGAAATCGGCCGACAGGATGGAGGGGGCGATGGGACGGGCTGCTGCACGCCCGGACGTTAACCCTGCCCGAGTCGCGCGGCAAGGAAAGGGCGAGACTTATCCCCGCTTTGTTACGTGTATCCCGCGTCGATCCGATTGGACGGTTTCGGACCCAATGCCGGTCGAATCGCCCCTGACGCAGGGCTATCTCTATTTTGCCGGGCGAGCCGCTCGAATGAGCTTTGCGGCGGTTCGGCGAACCGTGGGAGAATGAGGATGATCAGGAAGCTTAGAACAACGGCCGGGCTGGCGGCGGCGCTGGCGATGGCGGGGCTGTCGGGGGCCGCTTCGGCGCAGAGGCTGCCCGAACCCCGCCCGGAATGCATGCAGGAAGTCAGGGCTTATTGCGCGGCCTATTGGCAGGTGGACGTGCAATTCGACTTCGCGTCCGAAGCTGAGTGCGTCCAGGCTTATACCGAGCAGTGCCATTACGAGTGGAGCTATTGGGTAGAGGCCGCGCCCAAGGCGGTGGCGACCGTCCGCAAGGCCTGACCGGCCGTGTCGGGCCGGGACCCCGTCGGATCGTATCCGACGGGGTCCCAGCTTTCCGAGCGGCGACATCCAGGGCGGAGCCGTTACGCGGGCGAAAGTCCGGCCCAACGCCAATATTCGAGCGGCCGGGCCCCTGAACAGATCGAAGTGACGGCATGACGATGCCGCCCAAGCGAATGAACTCGTCTTCGGCTCCGGGCGTAAAGCTGGGAATTTCCGCAGTCGATCGACGAATTGGACGGTTTCGGACCCAATGCTCGTCGTGCCGGCCCCGTAAGCAGCCTAGTCTTCCATCGCCGGGTCGATCGTTCGAGCGAGTCGCGCGGGTCCCGGCGAACCGTGGGAGAATGAGGATGGCCAGGATATTAGGGAAGACAAGAGCGCTGGCAGCGTCGCTGGTGCTCGCGGGCGCCGCGATCTTCGGAACGGCGGCCTCGGCGCAATATACGTGGGGCGATCCGAACTGCCATCAGGCCGTCTACGACGAATGCACCACCGAATGGGCGGCCTGGGGCTACAGGAACCTGGCCGACTGCCAGCGGCTCGAGCCGTGCATGTACTGCCTGTACGGCTATATGTGCGGCTACGCCGACTATTGGGCCCCCGGCAAGCCCCGGGAAGACTGATCTTCCATAGCATCGCCCAGCCGCCGTCCGAAGCCTGTTCGGGCTCCGGACCGCGCCGGCGGCGCATCGATACAGAGGAGAGTGACCATGAAGGACGGAAGAATGAGAGTGCGCGGCACCTTTGCCGCTTCGATCCTGCTCGCGGCCTCGCTGGCCGCGGCGCCGGCGATCGCGAAAAAGCCGCCGCCGCCGCCGCCGCCCGAAGAGCCCGATCCGTGGGAGGGCTGCACGCCCTGGGGGCCGGTCATCTATGGCGTCGACTGCTGCGATTACCCCGAGCTGATCGTGCCTTGCGAAAGCTCGGCTTCCGATCCGGTGATCCGTCCCGAGGACGGGTCGACGGAAACATCGAAACAATAGGTCCGCCGGCTCGCGCCGTCATGCCGGACTTGATCCGGCATCCATGAACACCGCGGCGTGAAATCGCGAAGCTAGGCGTTCATGGATCCCGGCATTCGCCGGGATGACGGTGGGGATCAGACCCGGCGGAAGCGGGCGATGAAGAAGCCGTCGGCGCCGCCCGCCTCGGCGAACAGGCCGGGGAGGATGCGGATCCGGTTGCCCTCGACCGGGATTTCGGCGGGCAAGGTGCCGGCTTCGATATGGTCGGCCTCATAATCGCTTCGGCCGCCAAGGAACGCCTCGACGACCGCCTCGCCTTCCTCGGGCTCGAGCGAGCAGACCGAATAGACCAGGGCACCGCCCGGCTTGAGCCAGCCGGCGGCGCGGGCGAGCATCGCCTTCTGGCCCTCCGCGAGCTCGGCGATGGCGCGGGGGCGTGCGCGGTGGAGGACGTCCGGGTGGCGGCGGTAGATTCCGGTGGCCGAGCAGGGGGCGTCGAGCAGGATGGCGTCGACCTTGTCGGGCGGCGACCAGCGCAGCACGTCGGCGGCGATCACCTTCGCCGCAAGGCCGGTGCGGGCGAGATTCTCGGAAAGTCGTGCGAGACGACTTTCCGACGCGTCGACCGCGGTCACGTCGAAGCCGGCGCCGGCGAGCTGCATCGTCTTGCCGCCCGGCGCGGCGCACAGGTCGAGCGCGGTTCGGCCCTCGCCCGGGCCGAGCAGCCGGGCCGGAAGCGAGGCGGCGATGTCCTGGACCCACCAGCCGCCCTCGCCATAACCGGTAAGGCCCGCCACCGCCGTTCGGGCGGGCAGGCGCAAATGGCCGGGCATCAGGCTGATCCCCTCCATCTCCGGCGGAGGCTCCGCGCCGGACGCGAAGCACAGATCGAGCGGGGGCGGGGCGGCGAGCAGCCTCGCGGCCTCCGCGACGATCGTCTCGCCCCAGTTGCGGGTCCAGCGCGCCTCGACGGCGGCCGGAAGCGACGGCAGCTCCGGAAGCTTCGCCTTCTGCCGCATCAGCGTCCCGAAGACGCCGTGAACGAGCTTGCGCGGGCCGCCTTCGACGAGCGGAAGCACGGTCGAGATCGCGGCATGGGGCGGAGTGCCGAGCGCGAGCGCCTGGACGAGCGCGATGCGGAGGGCGAAGCGCGCCCTGGCGTCGTCGGGCAGGCGGTTGCGGGTTGCGCCGTCGATCAGGGCGTCGAGATCGGCGAGCCGGCGAAGGGTCTCGGAGGCGATGGCGTGGGCGAGGCCGCGGTCGTTGGGCGCGAGGCCGCGGGCGGCGGTGTCGAGCGCGGCCTCGAGGGGGAGGCCCTTGCGGAGCACCGCGTCGAGAAGGCTCAAGGCCGCCCGGCGGGCGGGGAGGCCCGCCACCTCGCCTCTCGCTTCCGCCACCTTAGAAAGCCAGCTCGCGGATCAGAGCCGCGACGGCGATCGCCCAGACGCCGCAGCCGATGAGGGTGGCGCCGAAGGTGCGCAGAACCGGCCGCCCTTCCTCCGGCAGCCATTCGTCCTCGTCGTTGAACGGTTCGATCTGGAAGCGGCCGAACGATCCGACGGTGGCGACCGCGACTCCGGTCGCCCAGGCGACCCAGTGGAGCGGCTTGACGATGACTTCGCCCACGATGTCGCCGACGATGCCGCCGATCGCATCCCCGATCGAATCGCCGATGAAGTCGGCCATCGACTCAGCGTCCCCGGCCGAGCGGGTCGAGCGCGCTCGCGCGGGCAGGGCGGCTGGGCGGCGCCGCCGTCGCCGGCGGGCCGTGCGGAGCGAATTCGCCGGCCATGGCCTGAAGCGCTGCGATCCGGTTGCCGGTGTCGGGGTGGGTCGAGAAGAGGCTGTCGCGGCCGGTGCCCGAGGGCACGATGTAGAGCGAGGCGGCGGCCGGGTTGCGCATCGCCACCGGGCTCGGAACCCGGGCGGCGCCCTGGTGGAGCTTGGCGAGGGCGGAGGCGAGGGAGCGGGGATCGCCGCAAATCTCGGCGGCGGCGCGGTCGGCGCCATATTCGCGGGTCCGGCTGATCGCGAGCTGGACGAGCATCGCGGCGAACGGCGCGAGCAGCACCGCCGCGATCATCGCGATCGGGTTGGAGCGCTCGCCGCCGCGGAAGAAGAAACCGAAATTGGCGAGCATCGAGATGGCGCCGGCGATCGTCGCCGTCATCGTCATCACCAATGTGTCGCGGTTGCGGACGTGGCCGAGCTCGTGGGCCATCACCGCCGCCACTTCCGCCTTGCTGAGGATGGCGAGCAGGCCGGTCGTCGCGGCGACGGCGGCATGGGCCGGGTCGCGGCCGGTGGCGAAGGCGTTGGGATGGGGGGAATCGACCAGGTAGACGCGCGGGTTGGGCAGCCCGGCGCGGGCGGCGAGGCCGTGGACGATGCCGACCAGCTGCGGGCAGTCGGCCGCCGTCACCTCCTTGGCATTGTGCATGGCGAGGACGATGCGGTCGGCGTTCCAATAGGTGACGAGGTTCATCGCGGCCGCGACGGCGAGGGCGATCACGGCGCCGCGCGGGCCGCCCAGGGTGAAGCCGAGACCCATGAACAAGGCGGTCAGAGCCGCCAGCAGCATCAGGGTCCTGAAGTGGTTCATCCTTGCGTCTTAGCCTCCGTCACCCGAAATGTGGGGGATGAGCGCGCCATCTTCAATCGGCAAGGCGGGACGGCGGCCGGCGCATGTCGAGCCGCCGGAGCACCTCTCGCCGAGCCCGCCGCTGCCCGCACCCGGACCGGCGGTCGCGGGGGAGGAGCATGGCGGGCCGAAGGGCGAGGAGCCGACCCGCTACGGCGACTGGGAGAATAAGGGGATCTGCTGGGATTTCTGAAATCCTCCCCGAGCTCGCTCGGGGAGGGGGACCGCGACGCGAAGCGTCGGGGTGGAGGGGGATAACGGACCCGGAATTACCCCTCCACCAGCAAGCTGGGGGAGGAATTAAATCCCCTCCGATCTCAGCGGCCTCGACAGCAGCCGCTCCACGACCTCGTCGACGCTCGCCTCCCCCGCCAGCAGGGCGCAGACCGCCGAGACGATCGGCATGTCGACCCCCGCCTCCCGCGCCGCCC
>DASQJV010000449.1:0-8071 GCA_035630855.1 Allosphingosinicella sp.
GGCGAAGAGGACCAGGACCACGGTCAGTGCGATCCAGAAGAGGGTTTTCAGGAACTGCATTCGCGCCCTCCGGGGTTCGGTGTAGCTCTATGGCGGCGAGGGCGGCGGCGCAATGGCTCGACCTTTGATTCCTCCGGGGGATTCTACCGGGAGCGGCGCCGCTCGAACCGCGGCGGGGGCCTTGCGACTCCGTCCGCCCCCTCCGCCGGAAATTGGTGCCAGGCACCAATTTCCAAGTGCTTGAGAAAGCTCAAGGGGTTTCAAGCCGCTTCAGGAATTGGTGCCTGGCACCAATTTCCAAGTGCTTGAGAAAGCTGAACTGATTCGACGCCCAAGCTTTAATTGGTGCCTGGCACCAATGTCCAAGTGCTTGAGAAAGCTCAAGGGGTTCAAGCAGCTTCCGGAATTGGTGCCTGGCACCAATTTCCAGAAGCCTCGGCCACGCCGACGGCGCTAGCCTATCTCCCGCTCGATCGCGTCGAACAGAGGCTGGATCTCGAGCAGCCGCGGCCGCTCCTCGGCGAGGATGGCGCGGAAGGCCTCGCGCTTCAGCCGCCCGACCAGGCCTTCGCCCAGGCTCAGCCCTTCCGGCAGGGTCGATACGGCGATGTCGATCAGCCGGTCGGCGCCGTGCAGCCGGCCCCACAGATAGTCGTTCTCGCGATAGGCCCGGCTGAAGAAGGCGCCGAAGCTGTTGAACTGGACGCCCTTCAAAGTCGCCGCGACGCCGCCGGTCCGGATCGCCGTCGCGTCCTCGGGCGAGATCCGGTCGACCTTGACCTCGTCATATTCGTCGAGCCCCTCGCCCTGGAGGAGGGGGAGAGTGGCGATGTCGTAGAAGGGGAAGCCGAGATAGGAGAGGATGAGGATTCGCCGCTCACGCTTTGGGAAGGCGGCGAGCGCCGCCGTCAGACGGGCATCCGCTTCGTCGTCGGCGGCCTTCAGCGACAAAGCGGCGGCGAGCGCTTCGAGCGCGGCGGCCGCATCCTCCTCGGCCTCGCGATAAACGTCCGCCCCGGCGTCGGCGGGCTCCTGCGAATAGCGCCCGATCAGCCGGTAGATTTCACCGCGCGCCCCCGCGATCGCATCGCGCGGCGGGGCCGGCTGCTGCTCGATCTGGCCGAGCCGGCGGACCAGGAAGCGAAGCCTTCTGATTCGGAAAGCGGTGTCGAAGCTCCTCAGGAACAGGACCACCTCCGGACGGGCGCCCGAGCGGGTCATGGAATCCTCGTCGGCGAGGCCGAGCGCGCGGATTTCGCTCCACACCGCCTGGCGGACCCGTTCGTACCGCCCGCGGTCGCCGCCGCCGCCGAGCCTGAAGATCCGCTCCGCCGCTTCCTCCGCGACTCCGGCGAGCTTGAAATGGCCGTAGGCGGCATAGGCGTAGCCGGCGTCGCGGGCGGCGACATCCTGGGCCCGGGCGCGCCAGGCGGCGAGCCGCTTCGCGGTCGGGCTCGACAGGAAGATGGTCGAGCCGAACGCCCGCTCGATCGCCGCCTCGACCTCCGGCCGCATCGCCTCGACGATCCGGCGAAGTCGGCGGATCGTCGCCGAGCGCTGGTCGATCGCCTCGAGATTGTCCCTGATCGGCTGCTCGCGGGGGATGTCCGACAGTGCTCCGAAGATGGTCGCGAAGAAGCCGGGCGCCTCGTCATTGCCGGCCGCGGCGAGGCGCAAGGAGCGCACTCCGGGCTTGGGATCGATGTAGACGAACCGGCGGTCGACCTCGCGATGGGCGGGTCGGTTCTGGAGCGCCTTGATCGCCGGCCGGAAGGGCGCGTTGGCGAGGACCGAGCCGTCGATGAGGACGGTCGACTCCGCGGTGCCCAGCGCCGACTGGCGGGGCAGTGCGCGGGTGAGGAAGTCGGAGCGCCCCGGCCAGTCGGCGCCGCGCTCGGCGAGGACCGAATCGAGCTCCGCCACCTGGAAGGGCGGGAAGGCGCCGGGGAAGCTAGCCGTCGCCCGGGCCGCGAAGGTGAGCTCGGCGGCGTCGGCGAGCGGACCCGTCCCGGCCCGGCGGAAGGAGAGGATCAGCCGGTGCTCCTGCTCGATCACCTCGCTCGGCGAGTTGAGCCTGAGCTGCTCGGAATAGCCGTAGAAGTCGGTGACGGTGACGAACAGGTCGAGCGGATGGTAGCTCGGCAGCAGCGAGGGGCCGGCCGGGCCGCTGGCCATGGCGTCGAACGCCCCGAGCAGAAGCCGGGTGAAACCGGGGCCGCTGAACGGCGGAGCGAACCAGCGGGCCCGGACGAAATTGGCCAGCTTGCCGCGTATCTCCTCGCGATGCTCGGCCTCGACCGTCTTCTCGAGCGCCCCGCGCCGCGACGACCAGGCCCAGGCGAGCGGCACCGCCGCCGACTTGGCGAGCCGCGAGAAGCGGCTCATCGCGGGATCGATCAGCCGGTCGACGTCGGCGGTCTCGAGCCAGAGCTCGGTCAAAGGCTCGAGCGAGCGGCCGCTGGCGATCGCCTCGGCCAGGAAGACGGCGTTGATCCCGCCGGCGCTCGCTCCGGCGAGGATGTCGACCAGGATCCGGACGTCGAGCCCGCATTCGCGGGCGATCGCCTCGATCAGCCGGCGATAGACGGCCTCGCTCCCGGCCTCTGCCTCTTCCGATGCCTCTTCCGCCGAATGGAAGGCCCGGCTCGCCCGGGCGAGCCGCCAGACCTCCTTGGTGATCCCGTGCATGTAGACGGCGAGGCTGATTCCGCCGTAGCAGATCAGGGCCAGCCGTAATTCCTTCTCACGCACCGGTGAAGCGTGGCAGCCGAGCGACGAGTTGTCGAGTTCCCTCGATTCATCCCGGATTCCCTGCACGCCGCCGTAACGACCGGGACTCCTCCATCTTTGCGGATTAGCCCAACTCCCATCCGAGGCTGAGGGGCTTCAAAGCTTATGTTGTTTTCGCGCTTGCGTCGCCGCGGCACCCAGTTCGCCGTTCTTCTCGCCATTACCGGGCTGATGAGCTCGGGGCCCGCCCAGGCGGACGAGGTGGCGGCGGGCGACCGGATCGAAAGCCTGATCGCCGTCGTCGCGACTCTCGACGAGAACATCCGGCTCGCCGATCCGGTCGTCGCCGAGGAGAAGGCCTGGAAGGCGATCGGCGAGGGCACCGCGAGCTATTACGGCCGCGAGCTCGCCGGCAACCGCACCGCCAGCGGCGAGCGCTTCGACCCGCACGGCTTAACCGCCGCCCACCGCACCCTTCCGCTCGGCACCAGGATCCGGGTCACCAACGTCGCCAACGGCCGAAGCGTCGTCGTCCGGGTCAACGACCGCGGCCCCTTCGTCGGCAAGCGCCTGATCGACGTCTCGCTCGGCGCCGCCCGCGAGATCCAGATGGTCCGCTCCGGAACCGCCAAGGTCCGGCTGGAGATGCTTCCGACCACCTGAGGCTTTCGACGGGCTAGCGAAGGTTTTCGCTTCCCAAAAGCCGGGCCCACCGCTATGGCCGCCCCAATCCAAATAGGGTGGGGATTTCTCAACATGATCAAGCACATAGCACTTTGCGGCGTGACCGCACTCAGCCTCGCCGCGGCCTCGGCCCCGGCCTGGTCGGCCGACAGCCACGCGTCCGGCCACGCCGCCGCCAAGCCGCAGCTCGGCGACTGGGGCTATGACGCCGCCGGAATGGACCGCACCGTCAATCCGGGCGACAATTTCTTCGACTACGCCAACGGCACCTGGTCGAAGACGACCGAGATCCCTGCCGACAAGCCGGTCTGGGGCGGCTTCGTCGAGCTCGACGAGCTTTCCACCCAGCGCACCCGCACGATCATCGAGGACGCCGCCAAGGCGAACGCTCCGGCCGGGAGCGTCCAGCGCAAGGTCGGCGACTTCTACGCCAGCTTCATGGACGAGGCGGCGATCGAGGCGAAGGGCGCCGCCGCGCTCAAGCCCGGCCTGGACCGGGTCGCGGCAATCCGTACGCCTTCCGATCTCGCCCGCGCCTTCGGCGAGCTCGGCCAGACCGGGGTCCGTACGCCTTTCGGCGTGCAGGTCGATCAGGACCTCAAGGACAATACGCTTTACTCGGCCTATGTCGGCCAGGGCGGCCTCGGCCTCCCCGATCGCGATTATTATCTCGACGCGGCCAATCCGAAGTTCGTCGAGGCCAAGGCCAAGTACAAGACCCACATCGCCAACATGCTGCGCCTTGCCGGAATCGCCGATCCCGAAGGCCGCGCCGAACGCATCCTCGGCCTCGAGACCAAGATCGCCCAGGCGCACTGGACCCGGGTCCAGAGCCGCCAGATCGAGAATCTCTACAATCCGATGACGACGGCCGAGCTGCCGGCGAAGATGCCCGGCTTCGACTGGAACGCCTATCTCGCGGCGGCCGGCCTCGCCTCGGTCGACCGGGTCATCGTCGCCCAGCCGAGCGCGCTCACCGGCGCCGCCAAACTGGTCGCCTCCGAGCCGATCGAGACCTGGAAGGACTATCTGACCTTCCGCACCATCGCCGCTTCGGCGCCCTTGCTGGCCAAGGCTTTTGTCGATGAGAATTTCGCGTTCAATGGCAATATCCTCTCCGGCACCCCGCAGCTGCCCGAGCGCTGGAAGCGCGCCTCCGGCCTGGTCGGCCGAGGCATGGGCGAAGCGGTGGGCCAACTCTACGTCGCCCGCTACTTCCCGCCGGAAGCCAAGGCCAAGGCCGACGAGCTCGTCCGCAACCTCATCAAGGCCATGGACGTCCGCCTCCAGGGCCTGACCTGGATGGCGCCGGAGACCAAGGCCAAGGCCCGGGTCAAGCTCGCCGCCTTCACCCCCAAGATCGGCTATCCCGACAAGTGGCGCGATTATTCGGCGCTCGAGATCCGCCGCGGCGACGCGCTCGGCAATGCGATGCGGGCCAGCCAGTTCGAATATAATCGCAACATCGCGAAGATCGGCCAGCCGATCGACCGATCCGAATGGGGCATGTCGCCGCAGACGGTGAACGCCTACGCCAATCCGCTGATGAACGAGATCGTCTTCCCGGCGGCGATCCTGCAGCCGCCCTTCTTCGATCCCAAGGCCGACGACGCGGTCAATTACGGCGGCATCGGCGCCGTCATCGGCCACGAGATCAGCCACCATTTCGACGACCAGGGCCGCAAGTTCGACACGAAGGGCAACATGGCCGACTGGTGGACCGAGAAGGACATCGCCGAGTTCAAGAAGCTGACCGACCGGATGGTCGCCCAATATGGCGGCTACGAGGCGCTTCCGGGCAAGAAGGTCAACGGCGAGCTGACCCTCGGCGAGAATATCGCCGACCTCGCCGGCCTCGCCATCGCCTACGACGCCTATCAGATGTCGCTGAAGGGCAAGCCGGCGCCGGTGATCGGCGGCTATACCGGCGACCAGCGCTTCTTCCTCGGCTTCGGCCAGGTCTGGCGGACCAAATATCGCGACGCTTTGCTCCAGCAGCTGCTGACGGTGGACACCCATTCGCCAGGCCCGATCCGGCCGCTCGTCGTCCGCAACTTCGATCCCTGGTACAAGGCGTTCAACGTTCGCGACGGAAAGCTTTATTTGCCGCCTGAACAGCGTATCAGAATCTGGTAGTCCTTTCGGGACCGGGCCGGCGCCCCACCGCCGGCGCGGGCCTTAATCCCATAGAGCATCGGGCGGGAGAGTTTCGCTGAAGCGGCCGTTTTTGTACCTGCCTGTCGCCGGTCTCCTCCTTCTCCTCCTCTACTGGGCCGTCACCCACATCAGCTTCCGGGACTCGGCCGAGCCGCAATCCGCGCTCGGAGTCTCGAACGAGCAGCTCGTCACGATCAGCGAGCCCCGGCCCGCGCCCGGAAGCGTCGTCGACTATCGGAGGCTCGACCAGCGGCTCGAGACTCTGATGCGCGGCGAGCGGATGATCGGCCTCGCCGTCGGAGTGGTCGAGGGCGGCCAGATCCGCTTCCTCAAGGGCTATGGCGAGACCGTCGCCGGCAGCGGCGAGAAAGTCACGATCGACACCGTCTTCCGCTGGGCGTCGGTCTCGAAGGGCGTCGCCGGCGACATGGTCGCGCTGCTCGCGTCCGAGGGCAAGCTGTCGCTCTACGAGCCGGTGTCGAAATATGCCGCCTCGCTGCGGCTTCCGGGCGGCAACGAGCATAAGGCGACCGTCTCCGACCTCCTCTCGCACCGGCTCGGCCTGCCGGGCCATGCCAACGACCCCAAGCTCGAGGACGGTGAGGACCCGAGGCTGCTTCGCGGCCAGCTCGGCCAGCTCGGCGCCTCCTGCCCGCCGGGAAGCTGCTGGGCCTATCAGAACGTCGCCTACGACGCCGCCTCGGAGATCGTCGAGCGGGTCACCGGCAAGCCCTATGGCGAGGCCGTGCGCCAGCGGCTGTTCGGGCCGCTGGGCATGCGCGGAGCGAGCCTCGACCGCCAGGGCCTCGTCACCGCCCGAAGCTGGGCCCGCCCTTATGTCGGCGGCAAGCATTCCAGGCCGGTCGAGGTCTCCGAGGCTTATTATCGCGTCCCCGCGGCCGGCGGGGTCAACTCGACGATCAAGGACCTCGCCATCTGGCTCCAGGCGCAGATGGGCCTCTCCCCCTCGACCCTGCCGCCGCGCGTGCTCGAGGCCGTCCAGACCGAGCGGGTGCGGACTCCGGGCGAGCTCGGCCGGCTGCGCAAGTTCCGCGAGCGGGTGCACAACGCCTCCTACGGCCTGGGCTGGCGGATCTACGATTATGCCGGCCACCGGATCGTCGGCCACCGCGGCGGGGTCAGAGGCTATCGCTCGCTGATCCTGTTCGATCCATTGCTCAAATCGGGCGTCGTCGCGCTGTGGAACGGCTCCAGCAACCAGCCCGCCGGGCTCGAGTTCGAGGTGATGGACATGATCTACCGGCTCGAGCCGAGGGACTGGCTGTTCCTGGACGGAGCGCCGGGCGCGGCGACATCCGAGCCGGCCGAGGAGTCGGAAGGCAACAACAGCTCGGTGGACGTGGGCAATTAGAGCGTGGGGGGAGCGGGTTGGCCCGTCTCCGTTCGGGCTGAGCCTGTCGAAGCCTTCTCCTTTCCTCTCAGGAAATAAGAAGGCCCTTCGACAGGCTCAGGGCGAACGGGTGTGGGCCACTCCATTTAATTCCAGCCTCGCCCCGGAGTCACACCCGCCTCAGCGTCGCCCAGACCGGATAATGGTCGCTCGCCTTTCGCGCCGAGGCGCTCTGGTGGACCCCGCATTCGCCGATCTCCAGGCCGGACGTGACCATGATCCGGTCGAGCCGCGCCACCGGCCGGCGGACGTGGAAGCTCCTTCCGCAATCGGCGAAGGCGAGATGGGCGGCGAAGTCGCGAAGGCAGCCGCCGCGCACGCTCCACTCGTTGAGGTCGCCCATCAGCACCGCCGGCATCTCCGGTTGGCAGCCGTGCAGGTGATGGAGGATGAAATGCGCCTGCTGCCGCCGCCACAGCCCCGACAGGTCGAGATGCATCCCGATCACCCTCAGCGCCTCGCCGCCGAGGCTGACGTCCGCCATCACCGCGCCCCGCGGCTCGAGCGAGGGCAGATGGAGCAGCTCCTTGCGGAGCACCTCGACGTTCTTCCTCACCAGCAGGGCGTTGCCGTGCCAGCCGAGGCTGCCGTCGCGGGCGTCGAAGGCGACCGGCTTGTAGTCGCTATGCTCGTCGATCATGTGCAGCGGGATGGCGCTCGCCCGGGTCCCGAACCGCCGGTCCGCCTCCTGGAGCGCGACGACGTCGGCGTCGAGCTCGCGAAGCACCTCGAGCGTCCGCTCCGGCCGCCGCCGGCGGTCGGTGCCGATCGCCTTCCTCATGTTGTAGCTGGCGACTCGGATCATGGGGGACGGTTACTTTCTCGCGCCCGGGGTGCGCCACTCTTAAAATCCTCCCCTGCATTTGCAGGGGAGGGGGACCAGGCGAAGCCTGGTGGAGGGGCCTTACGGACTCCGTAGAACCCCTCCACCGCGCTTCGCGCGGTCCCCCTCCCCCGAAATCCGGGGGAGGAATTCAGGCCTGCGCCGCCGGCTGGCGGGTGAGGCAGTCGACCAGGCTTCGGAAGGGGAGCGGGCGCTCGAACGAGATCCCGGCCCGGCCGTCCCGGCACCACCGGATCCGGCCGGCG
>DASQJV010000450.1:0-5786 GCA_035630855.1 Allosphingosinicella sp.
CCGCTTCGACTACACGACCCCGGCCGGAGTCACGACCCGCGACGGCCGCAACCTCGACGGCTTCCGCCTCGGCGCCGGCTACCAGCACGGCTTCGGCGAGAAAATGTACGGCAAGGTCGAGTATCGCTACTCGAACTACGAGGCCGACGTGACCCGGCACCAGGTGCTGCTCGGCGTCGGAGTGCAGTTCTAAGTCTCTCCCTGCCCCTCGGGAGACTCGGCCCCGGCGGTTCATCCCGCCGCCGGGGCCCTACTTTGCCTCCCCGTCGCGCAGCGATGGGGAGGGGGACCGCCTGTAAGGCGGTGGAGGGGTGACAGCGCGCAGGAAGCAGAGGGTCCGCGGGGATCCTCCCGGGTCCGTGCCCGGCCACCCCTCCACCATGCTTCGCCTGACGGCTGCTGCGCAGCCGGTTCCGGCTCTCGGCATGCCCCCGGCATGCCGACCCGCCTACACCCCCCTCCCCATGCTGCGCATGGGGAGGCAATCACCTCCCCAAAATTTCCTCGGCGACCCGGTGGGTGCGCTCGTTGTCGACGTCGATGGCGAGGCGGCCGTCTTTGGCCACCAGCGGGCGGATGTTCACCCCGAAGCGCCTCGAGAAGTGACGGAACATGCCGTCCAGGGTGACCAGGCCCGAGGCATAGAGGAACAGCGACATCAGCCCCAGCGCGCGGACTGCGTCGCGCTTGCGCTTGGCGAACTGGCCGCCGTAGCGGAAGCTCTCGATCGCGTCGAAGGCGTGGGCGCTGGTCAGCCAGAACAGGTTGCAGTTGGAATAGGCCCCGCCGCGAAACTTGTAGAAGCGGCGCTGGCCGTCCGGATGGGCGGCCATGATGTCCTTCTTCTCGGCCATCATGACGATCCCGTCGACCCCCGGCTCGGACCCGGCCTCGGCGATGGCCCGGAAGCCCTCGACGCTCATCAGCACATTGTCGGCGGTGCTGAGGATGAGCGGGAAGCCGGTGGTCCTGCTCGCCTCGACGACGCTGTCGACGATATGATGCTCGGCCCCGACCGGAGTCAGCCGGCCCTCGGCGCTGAGCCGGGCGACGGTCGGCTCGTCGGCGATGACCGCGAAATCCTCCACCGACACGAACAGCGGCGAATCCGGGAAGGCCTCGGCCGCCGTCCGCAGCACCCAGCCGACCATCGCCTCCCCCGCGACCGGCACCAGCGCCTTGTGGCTGACTCCCAGCCTGGCGGCGAGCGGATCGAGCGACGCCGAGCGGCGTCCGGCCAGGACGAGGATTCGGGGTTGCTCTGCGGTCAAAAGGGGGTGCCTCGGCGAATTGGGGGGATTGGCCGCGTTTGCGGCGCAGGCGCGATATCCGCCCCGGGCCGCGGAAGCAACTCCAGCGGAGCCTCGCCCTTACGCCGCCCGTCCCTCCATCGCCTTCTGGCGGCGGCGCTGGACGGACGAGCCGAGGCCGATCGCCTCGCGATATTTGGCGACGGTGCGGCGGGCGATGTCGAAGCCCTTGGCGCGGAGCAAGTCGACCAGCTGGTCGTCGGAGAGGATGGCGTTCGCCTCCTCGGCGGCGATCAGGGCCTTGATGTGGCTCTTCACCGCCTCGGCCGAGACGGCGTCGCCGCCGTCGCTGGACTGGATGCCGCTGGTGAAGAAATATTTGAGCTCGTAGAGGCCGCGGTCGCAGGACAGATATTTGTTCGAGGTGACCCGGCTGACCGTCGATTCGTGCATCCCGATCGCCTCGGCGACCTGGCGCAGGGTCAGCGGCCTCAGCTGGGCGACTCCGTGGCGGAAGAAGCCGTCCTGCTGCTTGACGATCTCGCTGCAGACCTTGACGATGGTGCGGGCGCGCTGGTCGAGCGCCTTCATCAGCCAGTTGGCGCTGGCCAGGCATTCGCTCAGCCAGGCCTTGGAGCGGCGGTCGGCGCCGCCGGTCAGCTCGGCATAATAGCGCCGGTTGACCAGCAGCCGGGGAAGGGTCGCCGAGTTGAGCTCGATCGCCCAGCCGAAGCCGCGGCGGGCGACGAAGACGTCGGGAACCGCCGCCTCGATCCGCTCGCCGCCGGCGAACCGGCAGCCCGGCTTGGGATCGTAGGCGCGAAGTTCGCGCACCATGTCGCCGAGATCCTCGTCGTCGACCCCGCAGATGCGCTTGAGCGCCGAGAAATTGCCCTTGGCGAGATAGTCGAGATTGTCGATCAGCCGGGCCATGGCCGGGTCGTAGCGGTCCGCCTCCTTCGCCTGGAGGGCGAGGCATTCGGCGAGGCTTCGGGCGGCGATCCCGGTCGGATCGAAGCTCTGGACGATCGCCAGGACCCGCTCGACCTCGGCCAGCGGCGCTCCGAGCCGGCCGGCCAGCTCAAGGGTCGAGGCGAGGAGGTAGCCGGTCTCGTCGATCTGGTCGATGATCTGGCCGGCGATGACTAGGTCGACCCCCGACAGGCGCTCGCCGGCCTGGGCGAGGAGATGGCCGTGGAGCGAGACTTCGCCGGAGGCGAAGGAATCGAAGTCCGGGCCGTCGCCCTCGAAGCCGCCGCCCGACAGTCCCTCCATGCCGAGGCCGCCGTCGAGGACCCGGTCGGAGGCGCTGTCCTGGTGCAGATTCTCGTCGTTGACGTCGAGGTCGAGCGGAGCGTCGCCCGAGCCGAACGAATCGGCCGAGGGCGGCTCGTCCGGAGCCTCGACCGGCGCCTCCGCGCCCGGCGCCTCCTCGGCGGCGCCCGATTCGAGCAGGGGGTTGCGCTCGATCTCCTCGGCGATGAAGCTCTCGACCTCGAGGTTGGACAGAGCGAGCAGCCGGATCGCCTGCTGGAGCTGCGGGGTCATCACCAGCGACTGGCTCTGGCGCAGGTCGAGGCGGGGCCCGATGCTCATGGCCGGGTGCCGCCCCGCCTGGCCGGATCCGCCCCCACCCGTTCGCCCTGAGCCTGTCGAAGGGCTCTTCTTCGATCCGGCCGGGGCGAAGGCGAGGACTTCGACAGGCTCAGCCCGAACGGTTCCGGGCGAGGCGGGCGACCGTTTCCGTCCGTTGCCGCCGCCGCCATCGCTAAAGCTCGAAGCTTTCGCCCAGATAGAGGCGGCGGACGTCGGGATCGGCGACCAGCTCCTGCGGGCTTCCCGCGAACAGCACCTGGCCGTCGTAGATGATGCAGGCGCGGTCGACGATGTCGAGGGTCTCGCGGACATTGTGGTCGGTGATCAGAACGCCGATGTCGCGCTTCTTCAGCTCGATGACGAGGTCGCGAATGTCGGAGATCGAGATCGGGTCGATCCCGGCGAAGGGCTCGTCGAGGAGCATGATCGACGGGTGGGCGGCGAGCGCCCGGGCGATCTCGCAGCGGCGCCGCTCGCCGCCCGACAGCGCCATCGCCGGAGCGTCGCGCAGGTGGGCGATATGGAATTCGCCGAGCAATTGCTCGAGCCGCTCTCGGCGCACCGCCTTGTCGCGCTCCGACACCTCGAGCACGGCGCTGATGTTCTGGGCGACGGTGAGGCCGCGGAAGATCGACGTCTCCTGCGGAAGATAGCCGAGGCCGAGCACCGCGCGCCGGTACATGGGCAGTCCGGTGATGTCCTGGCCGTCGAGCAGTATCCGGCCGCTGTCCGGCTTGACCAGCCCCATCACCGAATAGAAGCAGGTCGTCTTGCCGGCGCCGTTGGGGCCAAGCAGCCCCACCACCTCGCCCCGGTCGACATGGAGCGAGACGTCCTTCAGAACCCTCTTGCGGTCGTAGGATTTGGCCAGGCTGACGACGCAGAGCCCGCGCGCGAGCTCGGCGAACACCTCGGCCTCGCGGGCTCTGGGAAGGGCGGCGGCGTCGTTCATCAGGTGCGAAGGCTTAAGCCATGCGGGTTGATGGGTAAACTGGCAGGCTTCGTGCATGCGCGAAAAAAGCGGATGGCGGGGCTCGATCAGCCGCCCTTCTTCTGGGGAACGGTGAAGGTGCCGGTGACCCGGCCGCCTTGCCGGGTCGTGCCTGGAGGCCCGCCGCCGTCCATCACCGCCCGGCCGCTGTCGAGGTCGATGGTGAGGCGCCCGCCGTTCACCTTGGCGTCGCGCTGGACCAGGCTGACGTCGCCGATCAGGGTAATGATCCGCCGGTCGAGATCGTAGATACCGACATTGCCGCGCGCGGTCTCCGACGGGCTTTTGACGGTGACCCCGCCGGTGGCGTCGATTCGGCGGAGCTCGACCCCTCCCGCGCTCGAATAGGCGACCGTGAGCCGGGCGGCGGTGAGGGTGAGCTCGGCCTGGCGGACGACGACATTGCCCGAGAAGATGGCCCGGTCGGCCCGGTCCTGCACCTCGATCCGGTCGGCGGCGACATCGACCGGTGCGTTGCTGTTGTGACCCTTCAGGGCCGACGTCTGGCTGGCGGCCGGGCCGACGGCGAGGCCGATCAGCAGCAAGGCGGGAACGAGGCGCTTCATGCGCTTCATCTGATAGCCCCTTGCTTGATATGCAAGCGGGGACGGCCGGTCAGCACCACACGGCGCTCCGGCAGGTCCACCGTCATCCCGCCGGCCGTGAACCGCCCGAGCCTCATCTGCCCCTCGACTCCGCCGCCGCTGACCGCGACATGTTTGTTGAGGTCGAGGTCGACGTCGCGGGTCTCGAGCCGGTAGCCGTCCGACGCGGTGAACAGGATCGGGCCGAGCACGTCGACCTTCTGCGTGTCCATATTGTAGCGCGCTTTGTCGGCGGTGATCACCGCCGGACCCTCGTCGAGCTGGATCCGCGCCGACATTCCGCCGATGTCGACGACCGGATCGGACGACTTGGCCTGGACCGCCTCCGCCGCCTGGATCGAGAAGGGCCGGCCCTTGTCGTCGAGGCCGCGATATTCCGCTTTCTGGGTCTTGAGCCGCTCGCGGGCGACGTCGACCTTGTTCTTGTCGAGCAGGAAGCTGATCTCCTTCTCCTTGGAGAGGGGGGAGAGCAGAAGATAGGCGAGGAGAAGCCCGACCCCGGCCGGAAGGACGATCTTCAGGAACCGCATCAGCCAGTCGTGGAGCCCGCCCGGAGCCGCCCAGCCGCGCTTGGCCCGGCGCCGGTCCTCGGCGAGGTCAGACATGGGCGAAGATGTCGACCTCCGCCCAGCCGGCGAGATCGAGCAGGGCGCGGTGCGGAAGGAAGTCGAAGCAGGCCTGAGCGAGCGGCATCCGGCCCTCGCGCGCCAGCCGCTCGTCGAGCTTCTCCTTCATCTGGTGGAGATAGCGAACGTCGGAGGCGGCATAATCCTTCTGGGCGTCGGAGAGGTCGGGAGCGCCCCAGTCCGACGTCTGCTGCTGCTTGGAGATGTCGATCTGGAGCAATTCCTTGATCAACTCCTTGAGCCCGTGCCGGTCGGTATAGGTGCGGATCAGGCGCGACGCGGTCTTGGTGCAATAGACCGGCTTCGCCATCACCCCGAGATAGGCCTGCATGATGGCGAGGTCGAAGCGGGCGAAATGGTAGAGCTTCAGCCGCTCCGGATCGGCGAGCACCGCCTTGAGGTTGGGCGCGGCATAGTCGCTTCCCGGCGCGAAGCGGACGAGATGCTCGTCGCCGCGGCCGTCGGAGATCTGGACCAGGCACAGGCGGTCGCGGCCCGGAAGCAGGCCCATGGCCTCGGTGTCGACGGCGACCGGCCCCGGGGCGAGAACGCCCTCGGGCAGATCCTCTTCATGGAAATGGACTGTCATGGCCTCCGCATAGGCCGAAGCGTCTTGAGGCTCAATTGGCGTTGCGCACCACCCCTCTCCCGCCTTTCGCGGGAGAGGGATTAATCGTCGCGCAGGCTTGATCGTTGCGGCCCACGTGGTCACAGGGGC
>DASQJV010000451.1:0-2378 GCA_035630855.1 Allosphingosinicella sp.
CTCTACCAGGAGGAGAAGGTGAACCCGATGGCCGGGTGCCTGCCGATCCTCATCCAGATCCCGATCTTCTACGCCCTCTACAAGGTGCTGATGGTCAGCGTGGAGATGCGCCACAAGCCCTTCGTCCTGTGGATCAAGGACCTCTCCGCGCCCGATCCGCTGACCCCGGTCAACCTGTTCGGCTATCTGCCCTTCACCCCGCCCTCCTTCCTGGCGCTGGGCGTGCTTCCGATCTTGCTCGGGATCAGCATGTGGCTTCAGTTCAAGCTCAACCCGCCGGCCACCGATCCGGTGCAGAAGCAGATGTTCGCGATCATGCCGTGGGTGCTGATGTTCGTGATGGCGCCGTTCGCGGCGGGGCTCCAGCTCTACTGGACGGTGAACAACGTCCTCACCATCCTCCAGCAGAAATGGCTGTACAGCCGCTATCCGGGAATGAAGGCGGCGGTCGACACGCCCGTGCCCGCCAAGTGAGCGAGGCCCCGGCGGATCTGGACGAGACGGCCCGGAAGCTTTTCTCGGGGCCGATCGCCTTCCTGAAATCGGCGCCGGGGCTCAGGTTCCTGCCCGACCCGGCGGTGCCCGAGGTCGCCTTCGCCGGACGCTCGAACGTCGGCAAGTCGTCGCTCCTCAACGCGCTCACCAACCGCAACGGCCTCGCGCGCACCTCGAACACGCCGGGACGAACCCAGGAGCTCAATTTTTTCGACGTCGGCGAGCCGATCCGGTTCAGGCTGGTCGACATGCCCGGCTACGGCTTCGCCAAGGCGCCCAAGGAGGTGGTCAAGCAGTGGCGGCAGTTGATCAATAGCTATCTTCGCGGCCGGCAGGTGCTGAAGCGGGCCCTGGTCCTCGTCGACTCCCGCCACGGCCTCAAGGAGATCGACCTCGAGGTGATGAAGATGCTCGACGACGCCGCGGTCAGCTACCACCTCGTCCTCACCAAGGCCGACAAGGTGAAGGCCTCCGAGCTCGCCGAGGTCGAGGCGGCGACGGCTGAGGAAGGCCGCAAGCATCCCGCCGCCCACCCGGAGATCATCGTCACCTCGGCGGAGAAGGGCATGGGCATCGAGCGGCTGCGGACGGCGGTGCTGGAGTCGGTGCTGTAGGATGAGATAGCGTTGGCGATTACCGCGCTCGCCCTTCGTCACCGTCGCCTCGCATCGACGGACCTGCAGGGCCATTAAATAGTGGAAGAGAACAGGGCACTCGATAGTCCCCTTAAAGCAATGCGATCCCGACATTATTTTCTAAATCACATTACCATATTTAACATATTAGAAGACCGTATTTGACAATTGATCGGCATAGGCCCTTATCAGGAACTTCGAGCCGGTCTGTGAACTTGAGCAGGTGGGATAAACTGCCGAGAGGCGGCGTCGGGGCCTGAAGGGAGATTGAGGATGCCATCCATTAAACCTCTGCTCGAGGCCTCCGCCAAGCGGAGCTTCCTGATTGGGACCGCCATGGCCGGCGGGCTTGGGATGACTGCCAGCGGTTTGCAGGCGGCGCCGGAACAACCGGCTATCGCGGCTCCGCAAATCGAGGTCTCGCCTGACCGGCTTCCCGGCTGCGGGCTGGAAGGGCGTGGCGCCCAGCGCTTCGTGGTCGATCGAGCGGGAGCGGGGACTCGTACGATGCAGATTTGCGACACTGAGCCTCGCGGGGACCCGGCGGCGACCGCTCAAGCCCTTAGTCTGGCGATCGACGCTGCCGCCGCCCAACCTTTCAGGCTCACGACCGACCCGGCGACGGCCGACATCATCGGCCTACGACTGAGGCGCGACCGCACCGAAATGGACAGCCGGAAGGACCCGGACACGCGAACGAGGGAGCTCCTGGAAATTGACGCCGCCATCAAGCAGCTCGAAGGCGGTGCCTGAGGCGGTAATTTAACCGAGAGGGAGAACCACCCGCCCGAACGGGCGGGGCAACCGGCGCCCGCCGTCCCCTCTCCTTCTAATAGCCCATCAGCGCCAGGACTTCCCTGCGGCTACGCTCGTCCTCGCGGAAGACGCCCATCATCCGGCTGGTCGTCATCATCACGCCGGGCGTGTGGACGCCGCGCGCGGTCATGCAGGCGTGGCTCGCCTCGATCACCACGGCGACGCCCTGGGGCCTCAAATGCTCGCAGATGCAGTCGGCGACCTGGGCGGTCAGCCGCTCCTGGACCTGGAGGCGGCGGGCGAAGCCGTGGAGGACCCGGGCGAGCTTCGAGATTCCGACGACCCGCTCGGCGGGCAGATAGGCGATCGACGCCTTGCCGATGATCGGCGCCATGTGGTGCTCGCAATGCGACTGGAAGGGAATGTCCTTCAGAAGGACGATCTCGTCATAGCCGCCCACCTCCTCGAACGTGCGGCTGAGATGGCGGGCGG
>DASQJV010000452.1:0-12396 GCA_035630855.1 Allosphingosinicella sp.
CCGCTCCAGGCCGGGCCGGTGATCGTCGAGGACGCCGTCCTGCTTCTCGATTCCGGCGAGGCTCGGGTCGCCGAGAAAGGCGAGGGCGGCTGGACCGTCAACCAGTGGCTCAAGAAGGCGGTGCTGCTCTCCTTCCGGCTGACGCCGATGGAGGCGATTCCGGGCGGGCCCGGCGGCGCCCATTGGTGGGACAAGGTTCCGTCCAAGTTCGCCGGATGGGGGCCGAACCGATTCGCCGGAGCGGGCTTCCGGGCGGTGCCCGGGGCGATCGTCCGCCGCGGCGCCTTCATCGGCAAGGGCGCCGTGCTGATGCCGAGCTTCGTCAACATCGGCGCCTATGTCGGCGAGGGGACGATGGTCGACACCTGGGCGACGGTCGGGAGCTGCGCCCAGATCGGCCGCAACGTCCACATCTCCGGAGGAACCGGGATCGGCGGAGTGCTCGAGCCGCTCCAGGCCGGGCCGGTGATCGTCGAGGACGATTGCTTCATCGGCGCCCGCTCCGAGGTCGCCGAGGGCGTGATCGTCGAGCAGGGCGCCGTCCTCTCGATGGGCGTCTTCATCGGCGCCTCGACGAAGATCGTCGACCGCGACAGCGGCGAGGTCCATATGGGCCGGGTCCCGGCCTATTCCGTCGTCGTGCCCGGCACCCTGCCAGGCCGCGACGGCGGCCCCGGCCTCGCCTGCGCCGTCATCGTCAAGCGGGTCGACGCCCGAACCCGCTCCAAGACCAGCATCAACGAGCTGCTTCGGGACTAAGCTACTCCGCAATCAGTTCCGCCTGTCCCCGTTTGGGCTGAGCTTGTCGAAGCCCTTTCCTTTCCTCTCAGCAAACCAGAAGTAAGGCCCTTCGACAGGCTCAGGGCGAACGGATGGGTGATCCAGAAAGCGGATATTCTCCGCCCGCTCGGAACCTCAATTCGCCTTCCCGCCCCCCACCGGCGCGGCGGCCTTGCCGAGCCCCTCCTGGAGCAGCAGCGCCGCTCGGCCGCTGTCCCAATCCTCCATTCCGATCACCCGCCAGACCTCGCGGCCGGCGGAATCGTAGAGGATGGTCGTCGGAAGCGTGTCGGCCTCGAGCCCGGTCATCAGCGCCAGTTTCGGGTCGAGCCAGGTTTCGAGGTTGCGATAGCCCTGCCTGGCGAAGAAGGCCTCGACTCTCTCCCGCCCATCCTCGTCCTGGCTGATCGTCAGCACCCGCAGCCGGCCCCTCTCGCGGGCCGCCAGCCGGTCGAGAGTCGGCATCTCGGCGATGCAGGGCGCGCACCAGGTCGCCCAGAGGTTGACCAGCAGCGGCCTGCCGCGGAAGCCGGCGAGGCTCGCCGGCGCTCCGTCCGGATCCTCGAACGCCGTCGCCGGAGCGGCCTCGCCGGCGTTCGACCGGTCGAGCCGCCCGGTCGCCGGCGCCTTCGGAGGCCCGCTCCAGCCCGGCTGGTCGGGACCGGCCAGGTTCGCGGCGGGTTCGCCGGCCGGCCCGCAGGCGGCGAGGGCAAGGATCAGGAGCAGGGTCGGCCGCATGCCGGCGGCCTAGGTCGGAGAAGCTCCGGCGGCAATCCCCACCCCCGGAGCGGATTGGCCTTGGCCGTCCGCTTCCGCTTCGGCTATGTCGCAGTCGACATGCGCGTCCTGCTCCTTCTTCCGGCTTTCGCCCTGCTCGCCGCCTGCGGCAACATGGAGCCGCTCCAGCCCAGGGCCGGCGAGGGCATGCCGGTCAAGCCGGCGATGGCGGCCCGGGCGCCGACCGCCGACGAATTGCTGACCACCCCGCCGCAGGCCCGTCCGGCCCGCCAGGACGACGGCCTCCGCCGCTCCGAGGAGCGCGAGGACGATCCCTTCGACCTTCCCCCGACCCGCTGAGATCTTTCGGAGACCGAATTGAAGAAAGTCAGAAAGGCGGTCTTTCCCGTCGCCGGCCTGGGCACGCGCTTCCTTCCCGCCACCAAGGCGGTGCCCAAGGAGATGCTGACCGTCGTCGACCGCCCGCTCATCCAATATGCCGTGGAGGAGGCGCTCGAGGCCGGGATCGAGCAGATGATCTTCGTCACCGGCCGCGGCAAGACCGCGCTCGAGGACCATTTCGACATCGCCTACGAGCTCGAGTCGGTGATGCTCGGGCGCGGCAAGTCGCTGGACATATTGGCGAGCAGCCGGATGCCGGCCGGCTCGATCGTCTCGGTCCGCCAGCAGGAGCCGCTCGGGCTCGGCCATGCCGTCTGGTGCGCCCGCGACATCGTCGGCGACGAGCCGTTCGCCGTCCTTCTTCCCGACGATCTGATGGTCGGCGATCCCGGCTGCCTCGCCCAGATGGTCGAGGCCTACGGCCGCGTCGGAGGCAATATCGTCTGCGTCGAGGAGGTGCCCGCGGAGCGGACGGCGAGCTACGGGATCGTCGCTCCCGGGGCCCGCGACGGACGGCTCACCGAGGTCAGGGGCCTCATCGAGAAGCCGAAGCCGGAAGAGGCGCCCTCCAATCTCGGCATCGTCGGACGCTACATCCTCCAGCCCGAGGTGATGCGGATACTCGACAATCCCGAGCGCGGAGCCGGAGGCGAGATCCAGCTCACCGACGCCATGGCCAGGCTGATCGGCGAGAAGCCCTTCCACGGCCTGACGGTCAGCGGCGAGCGGCACGATTGCGGCGACAAGATCGGCTTCGTCAAAGCCAATGTCGCGCTGGCCCTGAGGCGCGACGACGTCGCCCCCGCCCTTCGCGACTATCTCGCCGGGCTGAAGTGACCTGCACGGCCGTCCTGGCCGGCGACGGGCCGATTCGCTGCCTGACCGCCGAGGAGGCGGCCGCTTATTCGGGCCCCGGCTTCGTCTGGATTCACATCGAGGGAACCGACGGGGAGGGCCTGGCCCTGCTTGCCGGCCAGGCCATTCCGGACGTCGCGTCGAACGCCCTCGTCGCCACCGAGACCCGGCCCCGCTGCGACATGATCGACGAGGGCGCTCTGATCAACCTGAGGGGGCCGGCGGCCGAGGAGCTCAAGGACACGGACCGGCTGGTGTCGATCCGGATGTGGATCCGCGCCGGCAAGGTGAACTCCGTCACCCGCCGACCCCTCCTCGCCACCGACCTCGTGCGCGCTCAGATGGAGCACGGTGCGATCAGCGACCCCGGCGATCTCGTCGCCGCCTTCGCCCGCGCGATATCGAGGCAGCTCGACCCCCAGGTGGCGGGGCTCGGCGACAGCCTGGACGATTGCGAGAGCGAGCTGGACGATTCGCGCGCGCTCTACGGCCTTCGCACCAGCATCGCCCGGATCCGCTCCGAGGCGATCGCCTTCCGCCGCTTCGTGGCGCCGAACCGGGACGCCCTGGTGACCTTGGCTGAGCTCGGCTTCGACTGGCTGTCGGAGGAGGACCGGCTCCACATCCGCGAGGCGGCCGATCGCTTCGCCCGGATGACCGAGGAGCTGGAGGCGGTTCGCGAGCGCGCCGCGCTCCTCCACGAGCAGCTCACCGACCTTCGCTCGGAGCAGGTCGATTCGCGGTCGCTGGTGATCGCTGTCTTCGCCTTCATCTTCCTGCCTTTGACCTTCATCACCGGCCTGCTCGGGATGAACGTCGAGGGCATACCCTATGCTCACGAGCCCTGGGCCTTCTGGGGAGTCGTCCTCTTCTGCCTGCTGGTCGGCGCGATCGTCCTCGCCTGGTTCGTCCGCCAGCACTGGCTGAGGCGCTAGCGGGTGGAGGCAGCAAACCGTTCGGGCTGAGCTTGTCGAAGCCCTTTCCTTCTTTTTAAGACCGCGGGGGAAGGCCTTCGACAAGCTCAGGCCGAACGGTGGTTGCGGAAACTCCGCTCCTCAGCCCGAGAACCGCTCCCTCAGCGCCATCATCGCCAGCGCCGCCTTGGCCGCCTCGCCGCCTTTGTCCTTCTCGTCCGGCCGGGCGCGGGCGAGGGCCTGGGCCTCGTCCTCGACGGTGAGGATGCCGTTGCCGATCGCGAGACCGTCCAGGGTCAGCGCCATGATCCCGCGCGCGCTCTCGCCGGCGACGATCTCGAAATGATAGGTCTCGCCGCGGATCACCACGCCCAGGGCGACGAAGCCGTCGTAGCGGCCGGTCTCCGAGGCCAAAGCGATCGCGCCCGGCACTTCGAGCGCTCCCGGCACCGTCGCCGTCTCATGCGCATGCCCGGCCTCTTCGATCGCGGCGCGCGCGCCGGCCAGGAGCAGGTCGTTGAGATGGTCGTAGAAACGCGCCTCGACGATCAGGATCCTGGCCATCCCTATTCCTCCAGCGGGATCGGCCGCTCGCCGACGATGGTGAGGCCGTAGCCGCCGAGCGCGACCGGCGTGTGGTGGGTGTTGGTGAGGAGGACCATGTCGTGGACTCCGAGGGCGGAGAGGATCTGGGCGCCGCCGCCATAGTCCCTGAGCTCGTCGGGGCCCTTGGCCGAGCTCTTGCCCGAACGGACGTTGAGCGCCGCCGACAAGGCGTCCGGCATCGCCCGATTGAGCACGACGATGACCCCGCTGCCCTCCTCGCCGATGATCTTCATCGCCCCGCGAAGCATCCCGCCCCGCCCGCCTTCCTCGCCGAAGGCGTCGGCGAACAGGCTCAATTGGTGCATCCTGACCAGGGTCGGCCTGGACGGGTCGATCCTCCCCTTGACCAGCGCCACCTGCTCGGTGCCGAGCGCCTTGTTGAGGAAGCTCTTCGCCGTCCACTCGCCGCCCCAGCGGCTCTCGAAGCTCGCCTCGCCGGTCTGCTCGACGAGATGGTCCTTCTTGAGCCGGTAGGCGATCAGGTCGCGGATCGTCCCGATCCTGAGTCCGTGGAGCTGGGCGAAGGCGACGAGGTCGTCCATCCGCGCCATCGTCCCGTCCTCGCTCATGATCTCGCAGATCACGCCCGACGGGTTCAGTCCGGCCAGCCGGGCCACGTCGACCGCCGCCTCGGTATGGCCGGCGCGGATCAGCACGCCGCCGTCGCGCGCGACCAGAGGGAAGATGTGGCCGGGCGTGCAGATGTCGTCGCGCCCCTTCGAGGAGTCGATCGCGACCGAGACGGTGCGGGCCCGGTCGGCGGCCGAGATCCCCGTCGTCACGCCCTCCTTCGCTTCGATCGAGGTGGTGAAGGCGGTCTCGTGGCGGGTGCCGTTGTTGCGGCTCATCAGCTCGAGGCCGAGCTGCTCGACTCGTTGTTTTGTCAGAGCGAGGCAGATCAGCCCGCGGCCGTATTTGGCCATGAAGTTGATCGCGTCGGGAGTCGCCATCTGGGCCGGGATGACGAGGTCACCCTCATTCTCCCGGTCCTCGTCGTCGACGAGGATGAACATGCGCCCGTTGCGGGCCTCGTCGATCAGCTCCTCGGGGGAGGACAGGAAGCCGCGCTCCATGCCTCAGCGCCTAAGCTCGAGCATCCGGCCGATATAGCGGGCGAGGATGTCGATCTCGATATTGACCTTCCGGCCCGGCCCGACATCGGCGAAGCTCGTCTGCTCCGCCGTGTGCGGGATGATGTTGAGGGCGAATCGCACCCCGTCCGAGACCGGTTCGACCTCGTTGACGGTCAGCGACACCCCGTCCAGCGCGATCGAGCCCTTCGGCGCGATATAGCCTTCGAGCTCGGCGGGCGCGACCACCGCCAGCCGGACCGAGCCGCCCACCTCGGCCGCCGCCTCGACCTCGCCGACCGCGTCGACATGGCCGGTGACGATATGGCCGCCGAGCTCGTCGCCGAGCCTGAGCGAGCGTTCGAGGTTGAGCCTGGCGCCTTCCCGCCAGAGTCCGGGAGCGCTCCGGCTCAAGGTCTCCCGGGAGACGTCGACCGCGAACCAGTCCTCGCCCTTGTCGACCACGGTCAGGCACACGCCCGAGCAGGCGATCGAGGCGCCGAGGTCCACCCCCGCCATGTCGTAGCCGCAGGCGATCCGGAGCCGCAGGTCGCCCCTTTCCTCCGCCGCGACGACCCGGCCGACATCGGTGATGATTCCCGTGAACATGGTCTGCGGGCCCTTATCCGTTCGGGCTGAGCTTGTCGAAGCCCTCCCTTTTCTGGTCTGCGAGAAAGGAAGAAAAGCCCTTCGACAATGATCAGGTGCGGATTGCCCCCGGCAATCCGCAGCCATGCCGGGGGCATGGCGACCTGATCATCAGGGCGAACGGGTGTGTTGCTCTCGGCCGCGCTCGTAGACTTCGAGCCGGTCGATGCCAAGCATCCGGCTGTCGGCCAGCGCCCAGCGCCGGTGGGCGTCGGCGAGGTCGGTGAGGCCGATATAGCCGACCGACGACTTGCCGTCGCCGATCAGGATCGGCGCGCGGTAGATCAGCATCCGGTCGACGAGGTCGGCGGCGAGGAAGGCCGAGGCGGTGGCCGACCCGCCCTCAACCAGCAGGTCGTTGACGTCGGCGAGGCCGAACACCTCCTCCGGGCCGCCGAGCCGGACCCAGCCTTCCACCGCCTCGCCCCGGGTCAGCAGCGCGCGGCGCGGCGAGCGCTCCTCGAGCCCGGGAAGCCGAACGTCGAGCCTGGGCCGGTCGCGCTCGTAGGTGCCGCGCCCGACCAGGATCATGTCGGACCGCGCCCGCTCGAGATGGACATGGGCTCGGGCGTCCTCGCCGGTGATCCAGCGGCTCTCGCCCGAGGGCAAGGCGATCTTGCCGTCGAGCGACATGGCGAGCTTCAGGGTGACGAAGGGCCGGCCCAGCCGGATCCGGGTCAGGAAGCCCGCCATCGAGCGCTCCGCTCCCTCGGCGCCGGGCCCGGTCTCGACCGCGATCCCCGCCGAGCGGAGCCGCTCGAAGCCGCCGCCCGCCATCCGCCCGTCCGGATCCTCGAGCGCGGCGACGACCCGCGCGACCCCGGCCTCGGCCAGCAGATCGGCGCAGGCGGGCCCGCGCCCGCTTCGGTGGCAGCAGGGCTCCAGAGTCACGAAGACGGTCGCGCCCCGAGCGGCGTCGCCGGCCTCGGCCAGGGCCATCGCCTCGGCATGGGGCCGGCCGCCCGGCTGGGTCCAGCCGCGGCCGACGACGATTTCGTCGCGGACGATCACGCAGCCGACATTGGGATTGGGGGCGGTGTTGCCGCGGCCGCGCTCGCCCAGTGCGACGGCGGCGCCCATCCAGCGTTCGTGCGGAGTCAAATGCCGAGCCGCTCCAGCTTCTCGTCGAGCTTCCTGAATTGCTCCTGGCGCTCCTTATTGGCCTTGTCCCGCCACGCCTGGTCGATCTTCTGCTGGGCCTTGATCTCCTCGTCGCTGCGATTGGCCGGCCAGCTTTCGACATAGATGAGCTGCGGGCCGGGCATGATGTTGGTCCGGCCGTCGAGATCGAAGATCAGGACGATCCCGAGAGGTATGGCGAGGGCGAGGGCGAGGGCGACCCAGTGATGCGGCCGCCGCTCGGAGGTGAAGGCGCGCAGGTCGGCCCAGAGCGCGCGGGGGGAGGCGGGACGGGGGAGCGGCATGGGCGCCAAGATAGGCGCTTAGCCGCCCCCCCGCCAGCCCCGGACGGATGCCCGGGGCTAGTCGCTCGGAAGAACCCAGCGGATCGCGCTGGCGAAGGTGTCGCTGGTCGGCTTGCCGTCGCGTCCGGTCGCCGGCTGGAACTTGGCGCGCTGCCGCATCAGCTTGCAGGTCGTCGAGTCGAGGGCGGAGGAGCCGCTCGAGCTGGTCACCGTGCAATCCTTCACCCGCCCGTCGGGCCCGACCGCGAGCTTGAAGCGGGTCGTCCCCTGCTCCTCGTTGCGGGCCGCGGCGGACGGATAATCCGCATCCGAGACGTAGGAAGCGAGATTGGCCTTCGCCCGTGCCGGCTTGATCTCCCTGATCGGCGGCGGATCGGCTCTCGGCAGCGGGACCGGGAGGGGAGCGGGCTCCGACTGCGCCACGGGGCCCGGCTCGACCGGCGGAAGCGGCTCGGTCGGCGCGATGACCGGCCGGGGCGGCATCTCGATGACCGGCGGAACGTGGGTGACCACGCTCGGCGGCGGCTTCGCCTCGACGGGGTCGTTGGGCGGCGGAGGTGGCGGTTCCTTGACGAAGTCGATGATCGTGGGCGGTATCCTCGGGTCGCTGAAGACCTCGCTCTTCGCCAGCGCCAGGGCGGTCAGCCCGGCGCCGTGCATCAGCACGACGATGGCAAGCGCGGTGGGGCTGGTCTTCTTCGGCTGGTAATATGCTCCTTCCATCATGGCCTCTCTCCTGCTCGGTCGCTGTGCGACTCATGAGACATTATCTCATAACATAATGTTACAATGTCACACAAGCTGGAAAAGTTCCGGACCGCGCGAGGAGGCAGGGCGTCATCCCGGCGAGAAGCCGGGACCTCGGGGAGATCCGACGAGACTTCTTGTCCTGAGGTCCCGGCTTTCGGGTTCCCAAAAAAGTACTGCTTTTTGGGGTACCTCCCGGGATGACGGAGGTCAGATCGCGGCGCGCAGCCTCGCCACGGCTTCGTCCCGGCCGATCAGCGGCAGCATCGCCGCCATCTCAGGGCCGCTCTCCCGGCCGGTCAGGGCCAGCCTGAGCGGGCGGAACAGCGCCTTGCCGGTCCGTCCGGTGGCGTCCTTGAGCCGAGCGACGAGCTGCGGCCATGGCGCGTCGCTCCAGTCGATCTCGCCCAGGGCCTCGGCGGCGGCCTCGATCAGCGGCCTGTCCTCCGCCGCGGTCTTCGCCTCGACGTGGCCGTGGAGGATATCCCACCAGCCCGCCGCCTCGGCGACGGTCTTGAGATTGGGCCGGATCGCCGCCCAATCGTCCGGCGCCATGCCGGCGGGCAGCCGCGCCTCGACCGCCTCGAACGGCAGCCGGTGGACGATCCGGGCGTTGAGCTGGGCGAGCTCGTCCAGGTCGAACCGGGCCGGAGCCCGGCCGAAGGTTGCGAAGTCGAAGGTCCGGATCAGCTCGCCCGGCTCGGTGACCGGCTCCACCGGAAGGCTGGTGCCGAGCCGGGCGAGCTTGGCGACCAGCGCGATCGGCTCGATCCCCTGGTCCCTCAGCGAGTCCGCTCCGAGCGAGCCGAGCCGCTTCGACAGCTTGCCTTCCGAGCCGACCAGCAGGGCTTCATGGGCGAAGGCCGGCGGAGCCGCGCCGAGCGCCTCGAACATCTGCAGCTGCAGCGCGGTGTTGGCGACATGGTCCTCGCCGCGCAGGACGTGGGTGACGCCCATGTCGATGTCGTCGACGCTGCTCGGAAGCATGTAGAGCCAGCTTCCGTCCTCGCGCCGGACCACCGGGTCGGAAAGGAGGGCCGGGTCGAAAGTCTGGCGGCCGCGGATAAGGTCGTCCCATTCGATCGGCGCGTCGTGATCGAGCCGGAAGCGCCAGTGGGGGCGCCGGCCCTCCGACTCGAGCGCGGCCCGCTCGGCCTCGGCGAGCCGGAGCGCGGCCCGGTCGTAGACGGGCGGCCTGCCGCGCGAGAGCTGGACCTTGCGCTTGAGGTCGAGCTCCTGGGCGGTCTCGTAGGCCGGATAGACTCGCCCCGCCTGGCGAAGCCGCTCGAAGGCCGCCTCGTAGCGGTCGAAGCGCGCCGACTGGCGATGCTCCTCGTCCCAGGCGAGGCCGAGCCAGGCCAGGTCCTCGCTTATCCCTTGCGCATTCGCCTCGCTCGACCGCTCCCTGTCGGTATCGTCGAGCCGGAGGATGAAGCGCCCGCCATTCTTCCTCGCCCACAGCCAGTTGTGGACGGCGGTGCGGATGTTGCCGACGTGGAGCCGCCCGGTCGGCGCGGGGGCGAAGCGGGTAACGACGGTCATGGGGGGGCCTGTAGGGGCTTTGCCTCCCCGTCGCCAGATGGGGAGGATCAGGCGCTTGCCATCCCGCCTCTTCCCCCTATGAAGCGCCAACGCCCCCTTCTGTCGGAGACTCTTCCCATGAAGCTGATGGCCGGCAATTCGAACCTGCCGCTGGTGAAGAGCATCGCCGCCTATCTCGAGATGCCGGTGACCGAGGCGAGCGTCCGCCGCTTCGCCGACGAGGAGGTGTTCGTCGAGATCCACGAGAACGTCCGCGGCGAGGACGTCTTCGTCGTCCAGTCGACCAGCTTCCCGGCCAACGACAACCTCATGGAGCTGCTGATCTGCATCGATGCCCTGAGGCGGGCGTCGGCCAAGCGGATCACCGCCGTCCTCCCTTATTTCGGCTATGCCCGACAGGACCGGAAGCCCGGCCCGAGAACCCCGATCTCGGCCAAGCTGGTCGCCAATCTGATCACCGTCGCCGGCGCCAATAGGGTCCTCTCCATCGACCTCCATGCCGGCCAGATCCAGGGCTTCTTCGACATCCCGACCGACAATCTCTACGGCGCGCCGGTCATGTCCGAGGACATCAAGGCGCGCTTCGCCGGCCGCGCCATCACCGTCGTCTCCCCCGACGTCGGCGGGGTCGTCCGCGCCCGGGCGCTCGCCAAGCGCCTCGCCAACGCCCCGCTCGCGATCGTCGATAAGCGCCGCGAGAAGCCGGGCGAATCGGAGGTGATGAACATCATCGGCGACGTCCAGGGCCGATTCTGCATCCTGATCGACGACATCGTCGATTCCGCGGGCACCCTGTGCAACGCCGCCGCTGCTCTCCACCAGGCGGGGGCCGAGGACGTCGTCGCTTACTGCACCCACGGCGTGCTGTCCGGCGCGGCGGTCACCCGGGTCGAGAATTCGGAGCTGCTCGAGCTGGTCATCACCGATTCGATCCAGCTCAGCCAGGAAGCGACCGCGAGCCCCAAGATCCGGGCCCTCCCGATCGCGCCGCTCCTCGCCGAGGCGATCAAGCGGATCGCCGACGAATCCAGCGTCTCGAGCCTGTTCGACTGATGCCGAGGCTGCTCGTCACCGGCGCCGGGCGAGGCATCGGGCTCGAGCTCGCCCGCCAATATGCGGCCGACGGCTGGGAGGTGGTCGCCACCGTCCGCGATCCCGCCAAGGCGGCCGATCTCGCCGCCTTGGGGATCCGGATCGAGACGCTCGACATGCTGGACTTCGCCGCCGTCGCCGCCTTCCCGGAGCGGCTCGGCCGAGAGCCGCTCGACCTGTTCGTCGCCAATGCCGGAATCTCGAAAGCCAAATGGATCCGGAGCGGCGGGGACGCCGAGGCCTGGCAGGAAGTTCACGCGGTCAACGCCGTCGCTCCGACCCTGCTCGCCGAGACCCTGCTTCCGCTCGTCGAGGCGGCCGGAGGCCGGATGGCCGCGATCAGCAGCCGGATGGGCAGCATCGACGACAGCTCGGGCGGCTATATCGGCTATCGCGCGTCCAAGGCGGCCCTGAACGCGGCCTGGCGGGCGCTGGCCTTGGGCTGGCAGGCCCGGCCGGTGACCCTGCTCGTGCTCCACCCCGGCTGGGTCCAGACCGACATGGGCGGTCCGCAGGCGCCGCTGCCGGTGGAGGAGAGCGTCGCGGGCATGCGGCGGGTCATCGCCGGGCTTCCGCGGAGCGCGTCCGGCGCGTTCGTCGACTATCGCGGCGAGCCTGTCCCCTGGTAGGGCTCAGGCGGCGAGCGGCAGCTCTTCCTGCCACCCCGCGACCGCTTCCTCCCGAGGCGATTCCAGCTCCTCGTCAAGGAAGGATGGCGGGTTGGGAGCCAGCCAGCGCGACAAAGCGACCACAGCGGTCAGGGCCGCATAAGCGGTGAAGGCGATCGCCGGGCTCCACAATATCCCGAAGGCGAACAGGATCCGCAGGTACAGCGGATTGAAGCCGAAATCCTCGCCGACGGCGTAGCAGGCGCCGAGCAAAGTATCGTCGCGGGCTATGATCGAACTGGCGGCCATGATTCGCTCCATCAACTCCTGGTTGAGGCGCCGATAGCCCTGCTGCATTGCAGCACGATGCCGCGCGCGCGGAGGAAATGTGTCGATTGTTACGGCGGCTCGGAGGTTGCCAAGCGCCCCATCCCACTCTATAGGCGCGCCTTCTTTCCAGCTCTGGAAGAAACGAACGGCCCGGCCGATAGGGCTGCCGTGGCCGTTCTCAAACGTCGCGCCGCTGGGCGCACAAGGAGACGAAAATGCCCAAACTGAAGACCAAGAGCGGCGTCAAGAAGCGCTTCAAGCTCACCGCCACCGGCAAGCTGAAGCACGGAGTCGCCGGCAAGCGCCACCGGCTGATCAGCCACAATGCCAAGTACATCCGCCAGAACCGCGGCACCGAAGTTCTCGCCAAGGCCGACACGGCCCGGGTGAAGCTCTGGGCGCCCTACGGCCTGAACTAGGAGGTATTTGAGACATGGCACGCGTCAAAAGGGGCGTGACGACCAAGGCTCGTCACAAAAGGATCCTCGAGCAGGCGAAAGGCTATTACGGCCGCCGCAAGAACACGATCCGGATCGCCAAGCAGGCCGTCGAGAAGGCCGGCCAATATGCCTATCGCGACCGCAAGGTTAAGAAGCGCTCGTTCCGGGCGCTCTGGATCCAGCGCATCAACGCCGCCGTCCGTCAGGAAGGCCTGACCTAC
>DASQJV010000453.1:0-6913 GCA_035630855.1 Allosphingosinicella sp.
CCGGGCTGGCGCGGCAGCAAGGCGAGGACCGGCAGCGGCAGGAACGCGCCCGCGGCGATCAGCAGATAGGAGGAGGTCCAGCCGGCCTCGACCCCGAAGCCGCGAAGGACCGGGGCGAGACTGCCGGCGGGATCGGCGAACAGCAAAGCGCCGCTCCCCGCGGCGACCATGGCGGTCCGGTAGCCCCACAGGTTGGAGGCGGCGACCGGCCCCTGCTCCTCCGGCGTCGGAGCGAGCTCGATCCGCCAGGCGTCGGCGGCGACCTCGAGAGTCGTCGTCCAGAAGGCGAGAAGCACCGCGAACAAAGCGGTGAGCGGCAGGCTCGAGTCCGACGAGGTCAGCGCCATCGCCAGCATCGAGCTGAAGATGCCGAGCTGCGACAGCATGATCCAACCGCGGCGCTTGCCCCAGAAATGCGCGAAGCCGGGCACGTCATATTTGTCGAGCAGCGGCGCCCACAGGAACTTGAACGTCGGCAGCAGCTGGACCCAGGCGAAGAAGCCGATGATCGTGAGCACCACGCCGTGCTCGGCGAGGCGGACGCTGAGCACGGTCGAGAACATGTAGAAGGGCAGGCCCGCCGAGAAGCCGAGCAGGACGTAGAGCGCCATCCGGCCGGGGCCGGGAGGTAAGGCGGGGGGCGGCAGGACGGCTTCGGCTTCCCTCATCGCGCGCGAAGCTTCACTGCCGGGCGGGAACAGTCAATGACGGCTGTTCGCGACCCGCTTCAACCCTTCGTGAAGGGTCCCGCCGCCGAAGTTCATGACCAAGCCGAGAGGGAGGTCGAGGAGCTTGAGGTAGGTCAGCAACTGCCTGGAATGGATGCCGGCAAGCCTGTCCACCGCCTTGACTTCGATGACGAGGCGCCGCTCGACGATCAGGTCGGCACGGAACGCCTCGCGCACCGTAATTCCCTTGTATTCGATATCGACGACTCTCTGGCGCTCCACGACAAGACCCGCACGGGCAAGGGTCGCTGCAAGCAAGATCTCGTAGCATGACTCCAGCAGGCCTGGGCCGAGATCCCTGTGGATCGAAAAGGCGCATTCGATTGCCAGTGCTGCCAGGTCTTCGAGGTCGGACATGGTCATCTCCCGTCGCGAAGCCGAAGGCGCAGCGACCTTCAATTTTCAACGCAACGACGCAACGACGCTACGAGTCAGCAGCCGGTCGAACGGATTGCCGCACCTCGATGCGCCCGCGCAGCGAAGCTGCAATCATGAACGATCCGCAGGAGCATTCAAAAATCGCATGGCCTTCGCACCTTGGCAGGACATCGTTGCGTCGTTGCGTCGTCGCGTTGAAAAATGATTGGCCTGCGGCCGGGGGAGGTTTGCTCCGGGAGCACCGGCGCAGACTGGGCATAGGTGCGGGCGCTGTGGCCTTCGGGCCACGGTGGGGCGGCAATCGGTTGGGGAGGATGGCGAGAGGTTATGGCTGGGTGAAGAGAAACTATGCCGGGGAGGGCGTATCTTGCTACTTAATGGCGGCTAATCACGCAGCAAATGCGGGTTTCAGGGGGATTTCACATGTTTCGTCGCAATTCGTTGAAAACGTTCCTGTTTTCCGGAGCCGCCTTTGCCGCCATCGCGATTGCGGCTCCCGCCGCGGCGCAGACCGACCCGGCCGACGATGCGGCATCGGCCGAAACCGAGGTCTCCCAGGCCGATCCGGTCGCGGCCGAGCCCGAGGATCGCCAGGACATCGTCGTCACCGGCACGCGCGTCATCCGCGACGGCTTCCAGGCGCCGACCCCGCTCACCGTCCTCACCAAGGAGGACATCGAGAACACGTCGCCGACCAACAACATCGCCGACTTCGTCAACCAGCTGCCTCAGCTGGCCGGCTCGACCAAGCCCGCCAACTCGCGGCTCAACATCTCGAACGGCTCGGCCGGAATCAACGCGCTCAACATGCGCAACCTCGGCGAGAACCGAGTGCTGATCCTGATCGACGGCCGCCGCTCGGTCGGCTCGACCATCTTCGGCTGGGTCGACATCAACACGATCCCGCAGGCCCTGGTCGACCGCGTCGAGGTGGTCACCGGCGGCGCCTCCTCGGCTTATGGCTCGGATGCGGTTTCCGGCGTGGTCAACTTCATCCTCAACAAGAAATACGAAGGCATCCAGGTCGAAGGCGACATCGGCGTCACCACGGTCGGCGACGGCTTCAACTATTCGGGCAGCGTCGCCGGCGGCACCGCCTTCGCGGGCGGGCGCGGCCATGTCATCTTCAACGCCGAGATCGCGCACCAGGACGGCATCTTCTCGGTCGATCCGGACGATCGGCCGTGGAACCACACGGGCTACGTGGCGGTCACCAACCCGGCCTATAATGCGACCACCAACTCCTCCGTACCGCAATTCCTGACGACCCTGCGCGGGATCGGAGTCGGGAACCAGACTCCCGGCGGGCTCATCACGGCGTCGGCCGGGGGCGTGGCCAATCGCCTGCGCGGCCTCTATTTCGTCGAGAACGGGGTCGTCCGGCAATTCCAATACGGCACCGGCTACAACTTCCCGGCCCTGGGCGGAGCCGCCGTCACCACCCGGACCCAGGGCCCCGACGCCTTCCTCAACGATTCGGGCCGCCGGATCGGCCTCAACCCGCGGGACGACCGTTACGGCTTCTTCGGCCGGGCGAGCTTCGAGGTCGCCGACCGCATCGAGATCTTCGCGGAAGGGTCCTACAATCGCCAGGAGGTGCTGTTCAACGCCGGCCCCAATCTGGCCTCCTACACGCTCAACACGACCGGCTGCACCGCCACCCCGGTGCCGATCACCTGCAACGCCTTCGCGCTGCAGACGCTCGGCGCCGCGCAGCTGGCGGGCGTGACCAGCATCAGCGTCACCTCGACGGGAGCCGATTTGCCTTTCCGAGGGATCAACAACCAGCGCAAGGTCCAGCGCTACGTCGTCGGGGCGGAGGGCGAGTTCGACGCGTTCGGCAAGGCGGCGCGGTGGGACGTCTACGCTCAATACGGCCGTTCCGACGTTCGCGAGCAGCTTCGCGACATCCAGCATCTCACCAACCTGGCGAACGCCACGGCCGCCGCCTTCGCTCCGGCCGGCAATGCCGGCGGCTATGCGACCGGCTCCATCCAGTGCCTGATCAACCTCGACGCCAACCCCAGCAACAACGACCCCGCCTGCGTGCCCTTGAACCGGCTCGGCATCGGGGTCGCGGATCCGGCGGCGATCGATTACGCGCTCGGCGATCCCTATCGCAAGCAGGTGCTGGAGCAGAGCGTCGCCGGCGCCAACCTGTCGCTCACTCCGTTCGCGACCTGGGCCGGAGACGTCAGCGTCGCGGTCGGCGCCGAATATCGCGAGGAGAAGATCCGCGGCACCGTTCCGGCCGAGTTCCAGCCGATCATCAATCCCAACGGCACCACGACGAATCGTTGGTCGGTCGGCAATTATCTGCCCTTCACCGGCAAGTACAACGTGAAGGAGGCCTATCTCGAGACGGTCATCCCGCTCGGCCTCGGCCTGGAGTTCAACGGCGCCATCCGTGCGACCGATTATTCGAATTCCGGCTACGTCACGACCTGGAAGCTGGGCGCGACCTGGGCGCCGATCGAGGACATCCGACTGCGGATCACGCGCTCGCGCGATATCCGCGCTCCCAATCTCAACGAGCTTTACCAGGCGGGAACCGCCAACAGCGACTCGGTGCGCAATCCCAAGTTCACGCCGGACCTCGCCAACGGCCCGCAATTCTTCAGCTATTCCGGGCTGACTACAGGCAATCCGGACCTGGATCCGGAAAAGGCCGATTCCTGGAACGTCGGAGCGGTGTTCTCGCCGCGCTTCCTGCCCGGCTTCACCGCGTCGGTCGATTATTTCCGGATCGACCTCGAGGGCGCGATCGATACGATCAGCGCGCAGGAGACGGTCAACCGCTGCGACGAGGGCCGCCAGGAATATTGCGACGCGATCAGCAACGATCCGGTCCGCTCGCAGCCGAACAACCCCTATCTTCTGATCCGCACGCAGCCGTTCAACTTCGTCAGCCACCTGGTCCGCGGAGTCGATTTCGACGTCGCCTATCGCCGGCGGTTCGCCCAGAGCAGCAGCCTCCTGCTGAAGGGCACGGCGACCCGCTATATCGAGAACCTTCGCGACACCGGGATCGTCGGCACGGTCCCGGTCGACACCGTCGGCGCGAACGGCGGCCAGGCCAGCACGCCCAAGTGGATCTACCGCTTCAGCACCACCTGGGACACGCCGAACTACTCGCTCACCGGCGTCGCCCGCGGCGTCAGCTCGGGCAAATATCTCGCCAACGCCATCGAATGCCAGACCACCTGCCCGGTCTCGACGACGCAATTCCCGACCTACGACAACAATCACGTCAAGGGTGCTTTGTACTTCGACCTCAACGCGACGATGAAGTTCAGCGCGCTCGGCGACGGCGACGGAGAATTCTTCATCAACGTCACCAACATCCTGAACGACGGGCCGATCCTCCTGCCCGAGACCGGGCTCGCCGCGAACAGCACGTTCAGCGACCTGCTCGGCCGCACCTTCCGGGCCGGGGTCCGGCTCCGGTTGCGGTAGGGATGGATCATTTCCCGCTGCGGGGCGGAATCGTCCATTGTGAGGACGTGCCGCTGCCGCTGATCGCGCGGGAGGTCGGGACTCCGGTCTACGTCTATTCGACCGCGGCGATGCTGGGCCAGGTGCGGGCGCTGAAGGCGGCTCTGGCCGGCCTCGACGAGCCGCTCATCGCCTTCGCGGTCAAGGCCAATCCCAATCCGGCGGTCCTGGCGACCTTCGCCGCCGAGGGGCTCGGCGCCGACGTCGTCTCGGGCGGCGAATATCGCCGCGCCCGGGCGGCCGGGATCGCCCCGGGCAAGATCGTCTTCTCCGGGGTCGGCAAGACCGAGGCGGAGATGGCGCTGGCGCTGGACGGGGGGCTCTGCCAGTTCAACCTCGAATCGGTTCCGGAAGCGGAGATGCTGTCCGGGCTCGCCGCCTCGTCGGGGCGGGAGGCGGCGGTCGCGCTTCGGGTCAATCCCGACGTCGAGGCGGGAACCCACGCCAAGATCTCGACCGGCGCCGCCCACAACAAGTTCGGGGTGGCGATCGGCGACGCCGTCGCCGCCTGCGCCCGGATCCGCGACCTGCCGGGCCTGAGGCTGAACGGGGTCGCGGTCCATATCGGAAGCCAGCTGACCAGCCTCGCTCCGCTCGAGGCGGCGTTCGAGAGGGTCGGCGAGCTGATCCGGGCGCTTCGCTCGGAGGGCCACGAGATCCGCACGGCCGATCTCGGCGGCGGGCTCGGCCTCGTCTACGATCCCGCCGAGCCGCCGCCGCCCACGGCGGCCGCTTACGGAGCGATGGTCGCCCGGGTCACCGGCGGCTGGCGGACGAGGCTGATCTTCGAGCCGGGGCGGCTTCTGGTCGGCGAGGCCGGAGTGCTTCTGACCACCGTCATCCGGGTCAAGCCGGGTCCGGCTCTGCCCTTCGTCATCGTCGACGCGGCGATGAACGACCTGATGCGGCCGACCCTCTACGACGCCTGGCATTCGGCCGACGCGGTCGTCCCGAACGGCGGGCATATGGTCGCCGACATCGTCGGGCCGATCTGCGAGACCGGCGACACCTTCGCCCGGGGGAGGCGGATCGACCGGGTCGACGCCGGCGAGCTGATGATCTTCAGGACCGCCGGCGCCTATGCCGCGACCATGGGCAGCACCTATAATTCGAGGCCTCTGACCCCCGAGGTCCTGGTCAACGGCGCGGAGTGGGCGGTGGTTCGCGAGCGGCCGGCGGCGGAGGACATGCTGCGCGGATACAGGGCGCCCCCCTGGCTCGCCAAGGGCTGACCAAGCGGCCCTCCGGCTCCGCGGCGGCCCTCGCCGAAAAGGCTTGAACTCGGCACCGCTCTGTCGTGCAAGGGGAGGCAGGAAGCCGGGCGGGGGGAAGAGCCTTATGTGGCTGCTCGACAAGATGCTTGCGGGATATGTGACCCGCGGCGAGCTCACCGTCGTCGACCATAAGGGCAGGACCTACCGCTACGGCAGGCCGGACCCGGAGTTCGGGCCGGTCACGGTTCGCATCGGCGACTCGAAGGTGGTCCGCGACATCGCCCGCGACCCCGGCCTCGGCGCCGCCGAGGCCTATCGCGACGGCCGGCTGGTGGTCGAGCAGGGCGACATACTCGACCTCGTCAACATCATCCGGGGCAGCCACAAATGGGAGGACAGCCGCGGCAGCAACAAATTCCTGAAGAAGGGCGGAAGGCTCGGTCACTGGCTCGGCTCGCTCAACTGGCGAAAGCGGGCGAAAGCCAACGTCGCCCACCATTACGACGTCGGCAACGACTTCTACCGCCTCTTCCTCGACTCCAACCTCCAATATAGCTGCGGCTATTTCGCCGATCTGTCGGCCGGCATCGACCAGGCCCAGCTCGACAAGATGACCCACGTCGCCGCCAAGCTTCGCCTTCGGCCGGGCATGAAGGTGCTCGACATAGGCTGCGGCTGGGGCGGCCTCGCACTCCACCTCCACCGGCTGGCCGACGTCGACGTGCTCGGCATCACCCTGTCGAAGGAGCAGCTCGAAGTGGCTCGCCGGAGGGCTCGGGACGAAGGCGTGGCGGACCGGGTGAAGTTCGAGCTGGTCGACTATCGCGACGTCGCCGGACGCTTCGACCGGGTGGCGTCGGTGGGGATGTTCGAGCATGTCGGCCAGCCTTTCTACCGCACCTATTTCCGCCGGCTGCGGGAGCTTCTGGCGGAGGACGGGATCGCCTTGGTCCACACCATGGCCCGGCTCGGCGGCCCCGGGACGACCGACCGGTTCATGCAGAAGTACATCTTCCCCGGAGGCTATCTGCCGGCGCTGTCGGAGATCATCGTCGCGAGCGAGAAGGAGCGGCTGATCGCGGCGGACTGCGAGATGCT
>DASQJV010000454.1:0-4264 GCA_035630855.1 Allosphingosinicella sp.
ACTTCGGTCTGGAGCTTCTCATAGCCCTCGGCCAGCATCGGCATCTTCTCGACCGTCGCCATTGCCACTCACCTTTCGTCAAAAACTCTCTTCCGGGCGCCTCCGCCGGAAGACGCCCTGATTGCGTGTTCAGTTGTTCAGGATCACGCTCGCGAGGATGAATAATAGTCCTGCAGGGACTTCACTTCAAGGCTGTGCTCCCCGAGCGCCGCGATCGCCCTCACCACGGCGGCGCTGGAGGCGGCGGTGGTGAAATAGGGAACCTTGGCCATCAGCGCCGAGGCGCGGATCGAGGCCGAGTCCTTGTGGCTCTGCCAGCCTTCGGTGGTGTTGAAGATGATGTCGACGTCGCCGTCCTTGATCCGGTCAACGATGTGCGGCCGCCCCTGCGCCACCTTGTTGACCTGGTTGACCTCGATGCCCTCGCCGCCGAGCCAGGAGGCGGTGCCGGCGGTCGCGATCACCTTGAAGCCGAGCTCGGCGAGCGCCCTCACCGGCGCCGTGATGGCGCCCTTGTCGCTGTCCTTGACGGAGACGAACAAGGTTCCCGAAAGCGGCAGGTCGAGCCCGCTGCCGAGCTGGGACTTGAGGAAGGCCTTGGCGAAATCCGCATCGATTCCCATCACTTCGCCGGTGGACTTCATCTCCGGCGAGAGGACCGGATCGATCCCGGGGAAGCGCGCGAACGGGAAGACGGCCTCCTTGACCGCGATATAAGCGATTTCGGTGCGCAGCGGGAGGAAGGACATCAAAGGCTCCCCGGCCATCACCCGGGCGGCGATCTTGGCGATCGGCGTTCCGAGCGTCTTGGCGACGAACGGGACGGTCCGGCTGGCCCTGGGATTGACCTCGATCAGATAGACCTCGCCGTCCTTGACCGCGAATTGGACGTTCATCAGGCCGTGAACCCCGAGCGCGAGGGCGAGCGAGCGGGTCTGCCGCTCGATCTCGGCGACGATCCCGGGCTCCAGGCTGTAGGGCGGGAGCGAGCAGGCGCTGTCGCCCGAATGGACCCCGGCCTCCTCGATATGCTGCATGACCCCGGCGATGGCGACATCCCTGCCGTCGCAGATCGCGTCGACGTCGACCTCGATCGCGTCGCGCAGATAGCGGTCGATCAGCACCGGGCTGTCGCCCGAGACCTGGACCGCGGTGACGATATAGTCGTCGAGCTGGGCGGGCCCGTCGACGATCTCCATCGCCCGGCCGCCGAGGACGTAGCTGGGACGGGTCAGAACCGGATAGCCGATCCGCTCGGCGACCGCGATCGCCTCCTCGCGCGAGCGGGCGATGCCGTTCTCGGGCTGCCTGAGGCCGAGCCTGTTGACCAGGGCGGCGAAACGCTCGCGGTCCTCGGCGAGGTCGATGGCGTCGGGCGAGGTGCCGAGGATCGGAATCCCCTCCCGCTCCAGCGCCGCGGCGAGCTTCAGCGGAGTCTGGCCGCCGAACTGGACGATGACCCCGCCCAGCTCGCCGCGCGATTTCTCGACGTGGAGGATCTCGAGCACGTCCTCGACCGTCAGCGGCTCGAAATAGAGCCGGTCGGACGTGTCGTAGTCGGTCGAGACGGTCTCCGGGTTGCAGTTGACCATGATCGTCTCGAAGCCGGCTTCCGCAAGCGCATAAGCGGCGTGGCAGCAGCAATAATCGAACTCGATCCCCTGCCCGATCCGGTTCGGCCCGCCGCCGAGGATGACGATCTTGCGCCGGTCCGAGGGCTGGCTCTCGTCCTCCGGCTCGCCGAAGCTCGGCGCCTCGTAGGTCGAATACATATAGGGCGTCTTCGCCTCGAACTCGGCGGCGCAGGTGTCGATCCGCTTGAACACCGGCCGGACCCCCAGCTTGTGGCGGAGCGCCCTCACCTCGTCCTCGGTGGTGGCGCCGATCAGCATCCTGGTGACGTCGTGGAGGAGGCCGTGGCTCCTCGCCCGGGTCTTGACCCCGGTGCCCCTTATATGGGCGGATTTGAGCGCCAGCTCGGCGAGCCGGCGGTCGGAGAAGCCCATCGCCTTCAGCCGCCGCATCCCGGCGGCATCGCGCGGAAGCCCTTCGCTGCAGATCGCGGCCTCCTCGTCGACGATCTCCTTCAATCTCTCGAGGAACCAGGGATCGTATCGGGCGATGGCGTGGATCTCGGCGACGGTGAAGCCCTCGCGAAGCGCCTGGGCGGCGACGAGCAGCCGGTCGGGAGTCGGCCGGGCCAGGGCCGCCTCGATCTCGATCCTCGGAGCGCCGTAGAGCTCGCGAACGCCGTCGAGGCCAATGAGGCCGATCTCGAGGCTCCGAAGCGCCTTCTGGAGGCTCTCGTGGAAGTTGCGGCCGATCGCCATCGCCTCGCCGACCGACTTCATCGCCGTCGACAGCAGCGGGTCGGCGCCCTTGAACTTCTCGAAGGCGAAGCGCGGTATCTTGGTCACCACATAGTCGATGGTCGGCTCGAAGCTGGCCGGAGTGACCCCGGTGATGTCGTTCTGGATCTCGTCCAAAGTGTAGCCGACCGCAAGCTTGGCGGCGACCTTGGCGATCGGGAAGCCGGTCGCCTTCGACGCCAGCGCCGAGGAGCGCGAGACCCGCGGGTTCATCTCGATGACGACCAGCCGGCCGTTCTCCGGATTCACCGCGAACTGGACGTTGGAGCCGCCCGTCTCGACGCCGATCTCGCGCAGGCAAGCGATGCTCGCATTGCGCATGATCTGATATTCCTTGTCGGTCAGGGTCAGCGCCGGCGCGACCGTGATCGAGTCGCCGGTATGGATCCCCATCGGATCGACATTCTCGATCGAGCAGACGATGATGGCGTTGTCGTTCCTGTCGCGCACCACCTCCATCTCATATTCCTTCCACCCCAGCACCGATTCCTCGATCAGCACCTCGGTGGTCGGGCTGGCGTCCAGGCCTCCCGTCACGATCTCGACAAATTCCTCGCGATTGTAGGCGATCCCGCCGCCGGTCCCGCCGAGGGTGAAGCTCGGCCGGATGATCGCCGGGAGGCCGGTCGTGTCGAGCGCCCGGATCGCCTCCTCGAGGCTGTGCGCGATGGCCGAGCGCGGGCTCTCGAGGCCGATCTTCGACATGGCGTCGCGGAACTTCAATCGGTCCTCGGCCTTCTCGATCGCCTCGGCGTCGGCGCCGATCATCCTGACCCCGAACTCTTCCAGAGTGCCGTCCTTCCACAGCGCCAGCGCCGTGTTCAGCGCCGTCTGGCCGCCCATCGTCGGAAGCACCGCGTCGGGCCGCTCCTTCTCGATGATCAGCCGGACGAACTCCGGAGTGATCGGCTCGACATAGGTGGCGTCGGCGAGCTCGGGATCGGTCATGATCGTCGCCGGGTTCGAGTTGACGAGGACGATCCGATACCCCTCCGCCTTCAGAGTCTTCGCCGCCTGGGTCCCCGAATAATCGAACTCCGCCGCCTGGCCGATGACGATCGGGCCGGCGCCGATGATGAGGATGGAGGAGATGTCGGTTCGGCGGGGCATTGGTTTTGCTATACTCTTGTGCTAGGATTGCTCGGAAGTCGAGGAGCCGGTGTGTGACGAAGCGGGGTCGGGTCGGAGAGGAACGTTCTGGCTTTGGTGGTGGTGGCAATCGCTTCACCTTCGAGGTGACCGATGAAACCGTTGCGCGGACTTTGCGCATGCGAGCCGCAGCCAACGGTCGATCGGTGGAGGCCGAACTGAATGAACTCGTGGGAAAGGTCTACGCCCCACAAAACGACTCTCCCCTCGAGGGACCGGACGAGGATTGGGTGCACCGGCTGATCCGGATCGCCAATGGCGCCGGCGAGGGCGTGTTTGATTGATCGCTGCCGCCGCTCGATTTTGACCAGTGATAGTCGTCGACACCAATGTGCTGAGCGAAACCAGCCGGAAACGGCCTCATTCCATCGTGGTGGAGTGGCTTGCGCGCCATCGTTCACAGCTGTGGGTGCCGGCGGTCGTGCTCGCCGAGCTATGCTATGGCGTCGAAAAGCTGCCACGCTCCCGTCAGCGCGCCGATCTGGAAAGTTGGTTGGCGGACTTGAGGCTGAGCTTCGAAGACCACCTGCTCCCCTTCGAGGAGAAGGCGGCGGAAGCGCATGGCCGATTGCGCGGCCGGCTGAAGCGTCTTGGTAAACCCATGAACGCCCCCGACAGCTACGTCGCCGCCACCGCTCTATCACTCGGCATACCGGTAGCCACACGCAACATCTCGGATTTCCAGCATGCGCAGGTAAAGCTGATCGACCCCTGGAGCGACTAAGGAATCTCACTGCCTCGGCCCC
>DASQJV010000455.1:0-3672 GCA_035630855.1 Allosphingosinicella sp.
TTGCCGGGGGCAATTCGCACCTGACCATTGTCGAAGGGCTTTCCTTCCTGTTAGCGGCGGAGGAAGGAGAGGGCTTCGACAAGCTCAGCCCGAACGGAGGGAAGCTTGGTTCCGCTAAGCCAGACGACGCGCCAGGAGCCATCGCCATGACCCTCACCCATCTCCAGCGGCTCGAGGCCGAGGCGATCCACATCCTGCGCGAGGCGGCGGCCGAGCTCGAGCGGCCGGTCATGCTCTATTCGGCCGGCAAGGACAGCTCGGTGCTGCTCCACCTCGCCCGGCTCGCCTTCGCCCCGTCGAGGCCGCCCTTCCCGCTCCTCCATGTCGACACGATGTGGAAGTTCAAGGCGATGTACGAGCTTCGCGACCGCGCCGCGGCCGAGGCCGGGATGGAGCTGATCGTCCATCGCAACCCCGAGGCCGAGGAGCGCGGGATCAACCCGCTCGACCACGGCTCGGCGCTCCACACCCAGATGTGGAAGACCGACGGCCTCAAGCAGGCGCTCGGCCGCCACGGCTTCGACGGGGCGATCGGCGGCGCCCGGCGCGACGAAGAGAGGGTGAGGGCGAAGGAGCGGATTTTCTCCTTCCGCTCGGCCGGCCATCGCTGGGACCCGAAGCGGCAGCGGCCGGAGCTGTGGCGGCTCTACAACGGCCGCAAGTCGAAGGGGGAGAGCTTCCGGATCTTCCCGCTGTCGAACTGGACCGAGCTCGACGTCTGGCAATATGTCGAGGCGCAGGGGATCGAGGTGTCGGAGCTCTATTTCGCCGCGCCGAGGCCGGTGATCGAGCGCGACGGCACCCTGCTGATGGTCGACGACGAACGGCTGAAGCCGGGCCCGGGCGAGGAGGTGCGCGAGCGCTGGGTGCGCTTCCGGACCCTGGGCTGCTACCCGCTGTCGGGCGCCATCGAGAGCCGGGCGGCGACGGTTCCGGAGCTGATCGAGGAGATGCGGACCGGCCGCCAGTCGGAGCGCCAGGGCCGGCTGATCGACCGCGACGGCACGGCGTCGATGGAGAGGAAGAAGCGCGAGGGCTATTTCTGATGGCGCCCCCCGAGAAGACCCTGCTCCGCCTGATCACCTGCGGCTCGGTCGACGACGGCAAGTCGACCCTGCTCGGGCGGCTGCTCTACGAGACCGGCTCCGCTTTCGACGACGAGCTCGCCCTGTGCGGCGACGACCTCTCGCGGCTCGTCGACGGGCTCGAGGCCGAGCGCGAGCAGGGGATCACGATCGACGTCGCCTACCGCTTCTTCGCCACCGCCACGCGCAAGTTCATCGTCGCCGACGCGCCCGGGCACGAGCAATATACGCGCAACCTGGTGACCGGAGCCTCGACCGCCGAGCTGGCCCTCGTCCTCGTCGACGCGGCCAGGGGCGTGCTCACCCAGACCCGCCGCCACAGCTATCTGTGCCGTCTGCTCGGAGTCTCCCATTTCGTGCTGCTGGTGAACAAGATGGACTCGGTCTGCTACGACCGCGCCGTCTTCGAGCGGATCGTGGCCGACTATGAGGCGCTCGGACAGGGCTTCACCGCCATCCCGGTCTCCGCCCTCGCCGGCGACAACATCACCGGCCCTTCGCCGGCGATGCCCTGGTATGAGGGTCCGTCGCTGCTCGAGCATCTGGAGGCGGTCGAGCCCGAGGCGGAGCGGACCGGCGGACCGTTCGAGATGCCGGTCCAGTGGGTGAGCCGGGAGGGCCGGCGCGGTTTCGCCGGGACGGTCGCGCAGGGCTCGGTCAGGCCGGGCGACCGGGTCCGGGTGATGCCTTCGGGGACGGCGGCGACGGTCGAGCGGATCGGGCTCGGCGAGGCCGCGCTCGACGAGGCGGTCCGCGGCCAGTCGGTGATGCTGTCCTTCGCCGAGGAGGTCGACTGCTCGCGCGGCGACGTCGTCGCGTCGGCGGCCTACCCGCCCGAGGTCGCCGACCAGTTCGAGGCGGTGATCGTCTGGATGGCCGGGGATGAGCTGGTCGCCGGCCGCCAATATGGGCTGAAGCTGGCCGCGCAGAGCGCCCTGGCGACGATCCACACGCCCAAATATGAGATCGACGTCGACACGTTCGAGCAGGTGCCGGCGCACGGGCTCCGGCTGAACGGAATCGGGGTCGCCAATCTGTGGACCGACCGGCCTTTGGTGTTCGAGGCCTATGAGGACAATCGCGACCTCGGCGGCTTCATCCTGATCGACCGGGTGAGCAACGAGACGGTCGGCGCCGGCCTCATCCGCCACGCTCTGCGCCGTTCCCACAACCTCCACGCCCAGGCGCTCGACGTCACCCGCGAGGCGCGGGCGGCGATGAAGGGGCAGAGGCCGAGGCTGCTCTGGTTCACCGGCCTTTCGGGGGCCGGCAAGTCGACCGTCGCCAACCTCGTCGAGAAGAAGCTCCATCTGGCGGGGCGGCACACCTTCCTGCTCGACGGCGACAATGTCCGGCTCGGGCTCAACCGCGACCTCGGCTTCACCGACGCCGACCGGGCCGAGAACATCCGCCGGGTCGGCGAGACGGCTCGGCTGATGCTCGACGCCGGCCTGATCGTCCTCGCCGCCTTCATCAGCCCGTTCCGGGCCGAGCGGCGGATGGTCCGCGAGATGCTGGGCGAGGGCGATTTCGTCGAGGTCTTCGTCGACGTGCCGCTGGCGGTGGCCGAGGAGCGCGACCCCAAGGGCCTCTACGCCAAGGCGAGGGACGGCCGGATCCCCAATTTCACCGGAATCGGCTCGCCCTACGAAGCGCCGGAGGCGCCGGAGATAAGGATCGACGCGGCGGCGCTGACGCCCGAGCAGGCGGCCGACGAGATCGTCCGCTACCTCACGCGCTGAGTCCTTAATTCCTCCCCGAGCTTGCTCGGGGAGGGGGACCGCGCGAAGCGCGGTGGAGGGGAAATTCGGACTCGGAATTGCCCCTCCACCACGGCGCTTCGCGCCGCGGTCCCCCTCCCCCAGACGAGCTGGGGGAGGAATTCAGTCCAGTCCAAGGCGCCGGCCGTCGATCGTCAGACGGTCGCCGGCGAGCTTGACGGACTTGCCGCCCACCTCCGCTTGCCAGTGGCGATAGGCGATCGAATGGGCCTCCGCGACTTGGCACATCGTCGTCACCTCTCGTTCCAGGGCCGGGGCGCTCGCCTCGTGGGTCCGAGCGATGCGCAGGCACTTTCCCCTGTCCGCGGCCCCGATGTAGCTCGAATAGCCCTTCTCACCCAAGACCGCCGAGGCCGCGAGGAGGCGGTCGCGATGGGGGCTGCACAGGACGAAGCCGGCCTCCAGGGTCACGGGTGGCGGGTCCGCCAAGGCAAGTATATCGTGCAGCGCCCGGGCGACGAAGGGCAGGGTGGCCGCTTCGCAAGGGATTGCGTGCGGCCGGTGAGTGCAGCCCGTCGCCGCGAGGGCGAGAACGAGCAGCGCCCGCCTCACCTTTGCGCCGCTCCCAGCGCGCCATATTCGAACAATCTGAACCGGTAGCGCTGCTGGGCGCGGATGTTCGCGGCCACCTTGCCGTGCAAATTCTCGTCCCAAGTCCCCCAGCGGTCGACGAACGCCGCCGCGGCCTTCGGATCGCCCGACTCCTGGATCGCGATCACCTGCTTGAGAAGGTCGCGAACCGAATCGTGATAGCGGTCGTAATCGATGCCGAGCTTCGCGGTCGCTGGATCGAAGCTCAGCACCTT
>DASQJV010000456.1:0-16477 GCA_035630855.1 Allosphingosinicella sp.
CCGTAGACGGTGAAGAAGCGAAGGCCGGTCTGCGGGAGCCGGTAGAGATGGGCGTAGGTCTCGCTCATCAGCTCGTCCGCTTTCTTGGTCGCGGCGTAGAGCGAGAGCGGGTGGTCGACCCGGTCCTCGACCCGGAACGGCAGGCTGTCGTTGCCGCCATAGACCGAGGAGGAGGAGGCGTAGACGAGGTGTGAAAGGCCGCGGTGGCGGGCGAGCTCGAGCAGGTTGACGTGGCCGACCAGGTTGGACCGGACATAGGCGTGCGGATTCTCGATCGAATAGCGCACCCCCGCCTGGGCGCCGAGGTGGACGGCGCGGTCGAACCCGACTCCGTCGAGCGCCCGCGCCAGCGCCGCGTCGTCGGCGAAGTCGACCTCGATGAGATCGAAGCCGTCATATTCGCGGCGCAGCTTCGCCACCCGGTCGCGCTTCAGGGCGACGCTGTAATAATCGTTGAAATTGTCGAGGCCGACGACCTCGTCGCCGCGGGCGAGGAGCCGGGCGCTGACGTGATGGCCGATGAACCCGGCCGCGCCGGTAACGAGGATCTTCATGGCCGGGCCCTTACCGGCGGGCCGCCACCCTGCCAACCCGCCGGGCAACCCAAACCCCTCTCCCGCGAAAAGTGGGAGAGGGGTTTAGTCACGCGGATCCTCGCCGCCTTCCAGGATGATGAGTACGGTCTCCGTCACGCCGTCGATGTTCTGGAGAATATCGTGGTTCCAGAAGCGGACTATGCGAAACCCGCGTTTGCGGAGGTAGGCGGTGCGAGCGCGGTCGGCTTGCGCATCGTGCTGACCGCCGTCGGCCTCGATGATCAACTTGCGCTGGAGACAGACGAAGTCGGCGACGAAGGGGCCGATCGTGTGCTGGAAACGGAACTTCCACCCCAGGCGGCGCCCGCGCAACCGCGACCAGAGCAGGCGTTCGGCGTCGGTGGCGAGGCGGCGCAAAGGCGCGGCATGCGGGCTGATCCGGCGCTTCACGGGAGGCATCGCCCGCCAGATTATCGCGACCCGGGGGCTATCCAAAAAGCACATGCGGGCGTCAAAACCCCTCTCCCGTCCTTCACGGGAGAATGACCCGCCTGGCTTCGTCCCCCGGACGAAGCCTTAGTGGCGGGTCATGGGCCCGCCACGAAGCGGTGGGAGGTGAGGGTCTGTACACCGGACTCGGCAAGACCCTCACCTCCCAAGCCTCCGGCTTGGGCCCCTCCTCTCCCGCGGAAAGCGGGAGAGGAAAAAAGGCTAGGCCGCCGCCGCCGCGCCCGGCTCGCGGGCCTCGATGAACCAGCGCTCCTCGCCCTCGAGCCCGATCGCGGTCAGGATTCCGGAGCGGTAGGCGCCGGTGTCGACGGCGATGCGGTTGGGATGCTCCTCGGGCCTCTCGACGATCGTGTGGCCGTGGACGACGACGACTCCGTGATCGCTTCGATCCTCGAGAAAGCCCTCGCGGATCCACCTCAGGTCGCGGCCGACCTGCTTGTCGAGCGCGACTCCCGGGCGGATCCCGGCATGGACGAACAGATAGTCGCCGAAGCGGAAGCTGTCGTGCATCTCGTCGAGGAAGCGGACATGGCTCTCGGGCACCTGGCGGACCAGCCGCTCCATGATCGCCGTCGGGGTCGCGTTCAGCATCCAGCCGCTGGTGAGCCCGTAGCTCTGGGCGCATTCGGTGCCGCCATAGGCCAGCCAGTGCTGGACGCTCGAATCGTCGCCGCCGAGCACTCCGAGGAAGAATTCCTCGTGATTGCCCTTCAGGAAGACGTTGCGGGCGAAGGCCGGCGGGCGGCCGACCAGCAGGTCGACCACTCCGCGGCTGTCCGGACCGCGGTCGACGAGGTCGCCGAGGAAGACCAGCCAGGTCTTCGCCGGGCCCCGCCGCTCATTGTCCTCCTCGATTCGGGCGAGCAGATCGGCGAGCAGGTCGAGCCGGCCGTGGACGTCGCCGATCGCATAGGCGCGGCCGCCCGGCGGGCCGCTTCGGCCCCGGGACGTCCGGCTCTTCGAGAACAGGCGACTCAACACTGACGAAAACTCCGCTGGCGCTCGGGCCGGGATATTTGGTGTTTTCCCGCAGTTGCAAGCTTTTAGCCGTGCAAATCGCCCGACTCTGGACGGCCGGGGCGAAATAAGCTAAGCGGCGCAACGAGATAAAGGCAGCTCGCCTTGATGGGGTCGGCGCGGTCATCGTTCCGCAGGGAGCGGTGTGCGCCGAATCGGCTATGGGCTGTTCCACGGAAGCCATGGATTGTGTAGAGGGCTTGTCGCCCCCGACCGGAGAAAGATGAACATGCGATCGTTTCGGCATGACAAGCGTGATTTTTCCCTCAGCGGGCTGATCGGCCGGGCCCTGCTCGTGATCGCTGCGGTGACGGCGGCGGGCTGCACCGGCCGCGGCGGGTCGGTCCCCTACGAGCCGCAGGGCTTCCAGGCGCCCGACACCCAGGCCCAGCCGGTGGCCAACGCCTCCACCCCGATCGGAGCGCTCGACACGATCACGGTCAACGTCTTCGGGGTCCAGTCGCTGTCCGGCGACTATAAGGTCGATACCCAGGGCAAGATCGATTATCCGCTGCTCGGCTCGGTCCAGGCGCAGGGCCGCACGACCCAGACCCTGCGCGACGAGATGGCCGCCGCTTTGTCGCAGAAATATCTGCAGTCGCCCAACCTCCAGATCGCGATCAAGGACCGCGCCGAGCAGACCATCACCGTCGACGGCTCGGTCCGCAACCCCGGCCAGTTCATCGTCAAGGGCCCGACCACCCTGCTCCAGGCCGTCGCCATGGCGAAGGGCACGAGCGAGGACGCCAACCCGTCGCGGGTCGTCGTCTTCCGGACCATCCGCGGCGAGAAGATGGCCGGAGCCTTCGACCTCCAGGACATCCGCCGGGCCAAGGCCGAGGATCCCGTCATCTACGGCAACGACATCGTCATCGTCGACGGCAGCCGCGCCCGGGCGGTCTATCGCGACCTGATGAGCACTCTGCCTCTGCTTACCATTTTGCGCCCCTTCTGAGGGCGGACCGGACTCGAAGACAGGATTCGAAGATCATGAATAACCATGGGGGCTATCTCCCGAACCAGGGCGCCGTTCTGCCTTTCGATCCGAGCGGACGGCTGCCGACCCATACCGGCCTCACCGACGTCGCCTTCGGGCGCCCCGCCAAGACCGAGTCGCGCTTCGACATCAACGAGATCTGGCGGATCATCGCGAAATGGTGGTGGCTGATCACGGCCATCGCCGTCGCCTGCCTGCTCGCCGCGATCGTCATCTCGCTGATGATCACGCCGCTCTATCGCGCCCAGGCGACGATCGAGGTCAATCCGCAGGGCGTCAAGGTCGTCGGCGAGAAGATGGGCGACGTCCAGCCGGACCAGATCGACAGCCGCGCCTTCCTCAACACCCAGGTCGGCCTGCTCAAGAGCCGGTCGCTGGCCGAGCGGGTCGCGCGGAGCACCAACCTCGCCAACAACGGGGAGCTGTTCGACCAGGATCAGCCGCGCCAGGCGCGCGAGGGCGCCGCGGCCGGCATGGTCCAGGGCAGCGTCGTCATCACGCCCCAGCGCGACAGCAGCCTGATCGCCATCGCGGTCGAGGGGGCCAATCCGGAGCTCGCCGCCCGGCTCGCCAATGCTTATGCCGACAATTTCATCCAGTCGAACATGGAGCGCCGCTACGAGGCCACCTCCTACGCCCGCAACTTCCTCCAGCAGCGCATCGCCGCGGTGAAGGCCAAGCTCGAGGAAAGGGAGCGGGCGCTGGTCGACTATGCCAAGCAGCAGGGGATCATCACCCTCAGCGTCGACAGCGGCGGCGCCGGCAGCGTCCGCCAGGAGCAGTCGATCGACGCCGTGACGCTCATCGCGACCAACAATGCGCTGGCCCAGGCGAGGAGCGACCGGATCCAGGCCGAGCAGCGCTTTCGCCAGGCCGCGCCCGCCCAGTCGAGGGTCGCCGCGATCAGCGATCCGACCGTCCAGGCGCTCAACCAGCAGCGCGCCCAGCTCGAGGCGGAATATCAGCAGAAGCTCGCTCTGTTCAAACCGGATTTCCCGGAGATGGTGCAGCTGCGCAACCGGATCGAGACTCTGACCAAGGAGGCCGGCAGGCAGTCGAGCAACGTTTCCGGCTCGACCTCCGGCAACCTCCAGGCCGAATATCAGGCCGCCCTGGCGCGCGAGAATGCGCTCCAGGCGAAGGTGGACCAGGGCAAGGCCGCCCTCCTCGCGCTTCGCGAGCGCAGCGTCCAATACACCATCCTTCAGCGCGACGTGGACTCGCAGCGCAGCATCTACGACGCCCTTCTCCAGCGCTTCAAGGAAGTCGGAGTCGCCGGCGGAGTCGGCGCCAACGTCGTGTCCGTGGTCGACCGGGCGCAGGTGCCCGGCGGGCCGTTCAAGCCGAACCTGCCGCTCAACATCATGATCGGTCTCGCCATCGGCGTGATCCTCGGCCTCGGGACGGCCTTCTCGATCGAGTGGATCGACGACACGATCAAGACTCCCGACGACGTCGGGGCCAAGCTCGGCCTCGCCTCGCTCGGGGTCATCCCCGGAGTCGGCAAGGGCATCGCCGTGCGCGAGCAGCTCGAGGATCCGCGGTCGCAGGTCTCGGAGGCCTATCAGTCGGTCCGAACCGCGCTGCAATTCTCGACCGATCACGGCGTTCCCCGGAGCCTTCTGGTGACCAGCACCCGGGCCTCGGAGGGCAAGTCGAGCACCGCGCTCGCGCTCGCCCAGACCCTGGCCAGCCTCGGAGCGTCGGTGCTTCTGATCGACGCCGACCTCAGGAAGCCGACCTTCCGCGGGCCGAGCTCGACGAGCCAGGGCCTGTCCAGTCTTCTGGCCGGGTCGGAAAAGGTGGCCGAGTGCGTCCACCCGACCCAGATGGAGCGGCTGTTCCTCCTCCCCAGCGGCCCGATCCCGCCCAACCCGGCCGAGCTTCTCGCCTCCGGCCGGTTCAGAGAGATCCTGGACGAAGCCCTCACCAAATTCGACCACATCATCGTCGACAGCCCGCCGGTGCTCGGCCTCGCCGACGCTCCGATGCTGGCGTCGAGCACCGAGGGAACGCTGATGGTGATCGAGGCCGGCGCCATCCGCCGCGCCGCGGCGCTCAACGCGGTCAACCGACTGCGCGCGTCCGACGCCCGGCTGATGGGCGCCATCCTCACCAAGTTCAACGCCCTCAAGGTCGGCTATGGCTACGGCTACGGCTACGGCTATGGCGACGACGTCTATTCCTATCGTGAGGGCGACTCGCCGAAGAAGCAGATCGAGCTCCTGAAGGGCTGATATGGCCGCTGGCGCACAGGGGGAGGGCCGGGGTCCCGGGCGGCGGATAGCCGCCTGGGCGACGACCGCCGCGTCGCCGCTGATCGTCTGGCTGATCGTCAAGTCCGCCGCGGCGGGCTTCTCGACGGCGACCGCGGTCGCGATGGCCCCGCTTCCGCCGGCAAATCCGGCCTCGACCCTCAAGGTCCTCGCGAGCGCGGTCCAGCAGCCGACGGTCAAGGTCACCGCCGAGATGCAGAGGGCGGCCCGTGACGGGCTCGCCCGCCTGCCGCTCGCCTTCGAGCCCTTCTTCGTCGAAGCCCGCGCGGCCGAGCAGAAAGGCGACCTTCGCCGGGCCATCACGCTGATGGAGGAAGTGCGCCGGCGCCGCTATTCGCACCCCGCGGCGCGCATGCAGCTGATGATCTACTACATCAAGGCCGAGCGCTTTCCCGAGGCTCTCTCCGAGATCGACTTCATCCTGCGCCGGAGCGAGGAGGCGAGGCCCGCCCTGCTTCCCGAGCTCACCAAGCTGATCGGCGACCCGCGCGGCCGGGCCGCGCTCGCGACGATACTCGCCAAGGCGCCGGTCTGGCGGGAGGACTTCTTCGCCGCCGCCGGCCAGCGCAAGCTGAGTGCGGCCGACGCCCGCGACCTCTACGAGCGTGTCCGGGCGCTGAATCCGAAGCACGACCTGATGCTCGAACGCCAGCTGATCCTGCAGACCCAGGCCGCCTCGGGCGATTATGTCGGCGCCCGCCGGACCTGGCTCTCCGCTCTTCCTCGGGACGAACGGGAGTCGAGCCGCAATCTGTTCGACGGCGCCTTCCGCGGAGTCCGCGCTCCGGGGCCGTTCGGCTGGACCTTCCGGGACGTCGAAGCGGGCCGCGCCGAGCCGACCAGGGACGGCCAGCGCACCTATCTCGACGTCGCCTATTTCGGCGGCCAAAGCGTGACCCTGGCCGAGCAGATGCTGGCCCTGCCGCCCGGCCGCCACGCCCTTCGGCTCGTCGCCCGCAGCTCGAGCGGGATCAGCTCGGGCAAGCTCTACTGGCGGCTGACCTGCCTTCCCGGGGGGAACCGGATCGGCCTGCTCGACCTGGGCCGGGCGGTCGCCGACAACCGCCGGTTCGGCGCGGACTTCATCGTGCCGCCGGGCTGTCCCGGCCAGACGCTGGCACTGGTCGCCGAGCCCGGAGACGTCGCCACGCCCGTCAATCTCGAAATCGAGCGAATGGAGATCGGCCAGTGAAGCTCGGCTTCTGGACCCTGGCCGCGGCCGCCTTCCTGGGCGCCTGCCTGCTGCTCGGCGGCGCCAGCGCGGCGGGGGTGGCGGCGAATGCGTTCATCCAGCTCGTCGGGCTCGGCCTGATCCTCGCGCTGCTCTGGTCCGGGCAGCTCAAGCTCGGGGAGGGCGCTCGCGGGCCCCTCTGGATCGGACTGGCGCTGCTTCTCGTCGGGCTGCTCAGCCTGGTTCCGCTTCCGGGCGGCCTCGGATCGAACTCGACCCTGCGCGGCGAGGTGGCCGAAGCCTTCCGGCTGGTCGGAATGGCGCCGCCCTCGCTTTCCGCCTCGCTCGCGCGATCCTCGACCCTGACCTCGCTGCTTCACCTCCTGCCGGCCGCGGCGATGTTCCTGCTGGTCCTCAGGCTGCCCAACGAGGAACGTCGGCTCCTGCCGATCGTCGTCCTGGCGATCGCTGGGGTTTCGGTGGTCCTCGGAGCTTTCCAGCTGATGGGCGGGCCGGATTCGCCGCTGCGCTTCTACAGCATCACCAACCGCACGTCGCCGGTAGGCTTCTTCTCCAACGCCAATCACGAGGCGACGCTGCTGGTCTGCGCCCTGCCTCTGACCGCGGTGATGGCCGGCCGCATGGCGACCCGGCGGTCGCGCTCGAAGCGCAGCGGGGGCGCGATCGTCAGCGTCTCCATCGCGCTGTTCCTCGTGGCCGGGATCGCGATCGTCGGCTCCAACGCCGGCTACGGCCTTGCCGTGCCCGCGGCGGTGGCGAGCTTCCTCATCTACCGGCGGATCGTCGCCGGCCGGGTGGCGGCCGGCTGGTGGGCCGCGCTCGCCGCGCTCGCTCTGGCATTCGCCTTCGCCGGCCTGGCGGGCCCGCTGGGCAAGGAGACATTCGAGGCGGAAATGTCCTCCTCCCAGCCGTCGAGCCGCCGGGTCCTGACCTCGACGACGGTCGAGATCATCAAGGACAGCTCCCCGCTCGGAACCGGGCTCGGCACATTCTCGACCGTCTACCGCCGCTACGAGGATCCTAACCGGGTCACGAGGCAATATGCCAATCATGCCCATAACGATTATGTGGAAGCGGTGCTCGAGCTCGGCGTGCCGGGCCTCCTGCTGATTCTGGCCTTCCTGTTCTGGTGGGGCCGGCGGGCATATCAGGCGTGGACCCGCGACTTCGAGGGCGCCGCGCTCGCCCGCGCGGGCTCGGTGGTGATCGGGATCGTCCTCGCCCACTCGATCGTCGACTACCCGATCCGTACCGCGGCGATCGTCGCCCTCTTCGCCATGAGCTGCGCGCTGATGGTGGCGCCGGCGCCGCGCCGAAGCTCGGCCCGGCCGGCCGAGGAGGATGAGGCGGCGCCGTTGAGGCATATCGAGGCGGTGTGAAGCCTCGGCTTGCGGACCGGACACATCGAAGGAACGACCACAGTGCTGATCGAGCAGCCCGCTCTCGCCCCCTTGCTCGTGCTGACGCCGCGGGTCTTTCGTGACGAGCGCGGCTTCTTCACCGAGAGCTTCAACAAGCGCGCCTTCGCCGAAGCCGCCGGGGCGGATTTCGATTTCGTCCAGGACAATCACAGCCGCTCGAGCCGGGGCGTTCTTCGCGGCCTCCACTATCAGCTGCCGCCCAGAGCCCAGGGCAAGCTGGTGAGGGTGGTCGCCGGCGAGATATTCGACGTCGCCGTGGATCTGCGCCGCGGCTCGGCGACCTTCGGGCGCTGGTTCGGGATCGTCCTCTCGGCGGAAAAGGGCAATCAGCTGTGGATTCCGCCGGGCTTCGCCCACGGCTTCCTGACGCTCAGCGAGACCGCCGACGTGCTCTACAAGGCGACCGATTATTACGATCCGTCGAGCGAGCGGTCGGTCGCCTGGAACGATCCCGACATCGGCATCGCCTGGGACCTCGACATCGAGCCGATCCTGTCGGCCAAGGATGCCGCCGCTCCGCCGCTCGCCGCCGCCGAGGCTTTCGGCGATTCCGACGGCCGATGAGCGTATCGAGGCACACCACCTACAATCTCCTCGGAGCGTTGCTTCCGCTCGGCATCGCCCTGGCCACGGTCCCGCTCTACCTGCGGGTGATCGGCCCCGAGCGCTACGGCCTGCTGTCCATCTGCTGGTTGCTGCTCGGCTATTTCGGGCTCTTCGATTTCGGGATCAGCCGCGCTGTGTCGCAGAGGCTCGCCTCGCTTCGGGACCAGAGCGCGGAGGCGCGCAGCGAGACCTTCTGGACGGGGCTCGCCCTGACCCTGGCGCTGGCGGCGATCGCGGTTCCGCTCATCTTCCCGCTGGCGGGCTTCGCCCTCTCCTTCATGGACGTTCCGAACGGTCCGCTTCACGGCGAGCTCGGAAAGGCGGTGCCGTGGCTGGCCGCGGTCGTTCCCTTCTCGCTGATCGGAGCCCTGCTCAACGGAGTCCTCGCGGGCCGCGAACGTTTCGGCCAGCTCAACCTCATCGAGGGCGTCGCCAACCTCCTCGTCTCGATCGTTCCGCTATCGCTCGCCTGGGCGTTCGGACCGCAGCTCTGGATCCTGCTCGCCGGTTCGCTCGCCGCCAAGCTGGTCTCGCTCTCCGCGCTCGGAGCGGTGTGCGTTCGCGCCGTCCCGATCGGCCGGCCTCGCTTCCGGCGCGACCTCGTCGGGCAGCTGGCCGGCTATGGGGGGTGGGTGAGCGTCTCCAGCCTGCTCGGACCGCTGCTCGCCCTGTGGGACCGCTTCGTCATCGGCGCCATGCTCGGTCCCAAGGCGATCTCGATCTACGTCATCCCCTTCTCGGTCACCTACCGGCTCCTGATGGCGCCGTCGGCCCTGACCAACGCCCTCTTCCCGCGCTTCGCCGTCGCCTCCAAGGCGGATCTCGAGCGGCTGTGCGCGACCGCGCTGACCGCGGTCTCGGTCGTCATGACGCCGCTCGTGCTCGTCTCGATCCTGTGCGCCGGGCCTTTCTTCATGCTCTGGCTGGGACGGGAGATCGGGGGCCCGGCGGCCGGGATCGCCTATATCTTCCTGCCGGGGATCTGGGCGAACGGCCTCGGGCTGGTGGCGCTCTCCATCCTCCAGGGGCAGGGAAAGCCGAAATATGTCGCTCTGGCCCACCTCTTCCAGACCTTGCCTTATGCGGCGATGCTCTATCTCGGCCTGACCTATCTCGGCCTGATCGGCGCGGCCCTGGCGTGGAGCCTTCGGGTCGTGGCCGACGCGCTGATCCTGGTCCGCCTCGCCCGGGCGCCGATGGCCGCTCTGGCGCCGCTCCTGCTTCCGGCCGCGCTGATCGCGTGCGCATCGGCGGCGGCCCTGTTCCTGCCGATGGATTCGGTGCTTCGCTGGGCTCTTCTCCTCCTCCTGCTCGGCGCCGGGACGCTCGATTCCTGGCGCAGGCGGCCCGAGGCCCTGGAGCAGTTCCTGCGCTCGGCGCTGGCCCGGCTGACCGGCCGGGCGGCGGCCGCCCGGCCCTAGAAACTAGAAGCGGCGGCCCAGGATCCGGGCCAGCAAGGGCATCCTCGAAACCGGGAAGCTCGTGCAGGGCGTCCGTATCCAGCGGGTGCGAAGCGCGCGCCGATATTTGGCCATCGCCTCCCGGCGCGCCGCGTAGAAGGCCGAATCGGTGTTGCCCGCGCTCTTATGGCGGAGATGGAAATCGATCACATAGGCGGTCCGGCCGATCATATCGGCGACGATGCACAGGTCCGCCCCGTAGAGATGGAAGCCGCGAAGATCGTGGGACAAGGCGAGATTGGCGTCGCGCCGGACGACGATGAAATTCTCGTCGAGCGCCGCCGCCCGCGCCGGGAAGGGGCCGATCGCCTGATCCGCACCGTACGGATCCGTGATCCGCACCGCCCGCCCGCCGTCGAGGGTCCCGCCCGAGTTGCCGCACAGCGCCCAGGCGGGATCGGTCCGGTCCAGCTCGGCCAGGCGGGCCTCGAGCACGGCACGGCCCTCATCGAGCAGGAGGATGTCCTGATGGCACAGGATCAGATAGTCGCCCGCCGCCCGGGCCAGGAAGAGATTGTAGCCGGCAAAGGCGTCGAAGCTGTTGCCCTGGCTGTTGTCGAGATAGAGAAACTCGCAGTCCGGCCCGCCGAACCCGCCCTCGCGGAACGAGGCGACCATCTCGGCATATTCCTCGCGATCGGTGACGAGCGTGCAGATCGAGAATCGGATCGCGCTCGCCGGAAGCTGGTCGGCCCGTCGCGGCTCGGGGCCGGCATCGTTGGGGATTTCGGTCATACGGCCTCTTAGCGGTCCGGACCGCTCGCGCAAACGGGCGAGGTTGACAGTCTCCGCCGGGGCCGACCATGAGCCTTTCGCATGACAGGCGAGACCATCCCGGAGGGCGCGAAGGAACTGCGCGATTTCTACGCCGCCAAGACCGATTCCTACTTTTCGGGCCTCCGGGCCGACATATTGGCGGAGCTTCCGCAGGACCCGGCGGCGCGGATCCTGGAGATAGGCTGCGGCGCCGGCGCCACCGGCGAGGCCGCTCTCGGGTCCGGTCGGGCGGGCTTCTATCGCGGCGTCGAATTCGATCCGGACTCGGCCGGGCGCGCCCGCGCGGTCCTCAGCGACGTCGTCTGCGCCAATGTCGAGACGATCGACCCGGCGCTGATCGCCGATCGCTACGACGCCCTGATCCTCAGCGAGGTGCTCGAGCATCTGATCGATCCGTGGGGGGTGATGAAGGCGCTCGCTCCGCTCGTGAAGCCGGGGGGCCGGGTCTTCGCCAGCTCTCCCAACATCTCCCACCACAAGGTGATCCGCTCGCTGCTCGCCGGCCGCTTCGACTATGAGGCGGAAGGCGTGATGGACCGGACCCATGTGCGCTGGTTCACTCCGGCCAGCTATCGCGACATGTTCGAGCAAGCCGGCTTCACCACCCTATCGCTCGGCCCGGTCGCGCCCTATCCCCGCAAGGCGCGGCTGATCAACCGGCTCACCGGCGGCCGCTTCGCCCACCTGTTCCAGCTCCAGATCATGTACAAGGGACGCAAGGCCGACCCCGGGCGCGCCGCCGGCCGATGACCGCGACCGTCTCCGTCGCCATGGCGACCTACAACGGCCGAGCCTATCTACCGGAGCAGCTGGCGAGCCTGGCCGACCAGACCCGCCGACCGGACGAGCTTGTCGTCTGCGACGACGGCTCGACCGACGGGACGGTCGAGCTGCTCGAGCAGTTCGCGCTCACCGCCCCGTTCAAGGTGCGGATCCACCGCAACCCGAGCAACCTCGGGGTGATGCGCAACTTCGAGAAGGCGCTTTCGCTGTCGGAAGGGGACATCGTCTTCCTGTCGGACCAGGACGATGTCTGGCTTGCCGAGAAGATCGGCGAAGTCGTCCAGGCCTTCGAGGAAAACCCGGGCGCCCTCGCCGTCATCAACGACAAGCTGGTCGCCGACGAGAACCTCGTCCCGACCGGAGCGACCATGCTCGGCAACATCCGCGGGTTCGGCTCCCCGGACTCGAACTTCGTCGCCGGCTGCTGCTCAGCCTTCCGCCGCGACTGGCTCGCGATCGCGCTGCCGATTCCGGCCGCGGCCATCGCCCACGACACCTGGCTGGTCGGCCTCGCCCATCGGCTCGGCCTGGTGTCGATCAGCGACAAGCCTCTCCAATATTACCGCCGGCACGGCTCGAACGTCTCCCGGAACAGCTACAGCGAGCCGCGCAGGATCGGCTTAGCCCAGCGCCTCGCCAGCGAGGCCGCGGGCCTGTTCCGGCGCTCGAGCGGAGCCGCGGTCGACGTCTGGCAGATCTTCCTCGATTCGAACCGGGCCGAAAGCCGGAGGATCGAGGAACGCCTGGCGGAGCTCGACCGCCTCGGCTTCGGCGGCAACGCTCGGGCGGCGCTCGACCGGTTGCGCGAGCAGCGCCAGGCGATGCTGGCGCGCCAGCGGATCGCGGAGGTGGCGCCGGCACGGCGGGCGGGCCAGGTCTGGAGCTTGTGGCGCTCCGGCGGCTATCGTCATTTCTCGGGCTGGAAGAGCGCTCTCAAGGACCTGCTCCAATGAGCGGGCTTGGAGGTTGCAATCCAATCCCTCAACGTCCTAGCCGATCTGGGTCAGGACGAAGGCATAGGCTTCGGCGCCCTCGCGCAGATGCTCCCAGCGGCCCGACTTGCCGCCGTGGCCCGCGCCCATGTTGATCTTGAGGAGCAGGAGATTGTCGTCGGTCTTGGTGGCGCGAAGCTTCGCCGCCCATTTGGCGGGCTCCCAATAGGTCACCCGGGGGTCGTTGAGCCCGCCGGTGATCAGCATCGGCGGATAGGCTTGCGGCTTGACCTGGTCGTAGGGGCTGTAGCTTCGGATCAGCTCGAAGGCGGCCTTGTCCAGGATCGGATTGCCCCATTCGGTCCATTCGCCCGGGGTGAGCGGAAGGGTCTCGTCGAGCATGGTGTTGAGGACGTCGACGAAGGGAACATCGGCGACGACCGCGCCCCACAGCTCCGGATCGGAGTTGACCACGGCCCCCATCAGCTCGCCGCCCGCCGAACCCCCCGAGATGGCGATCCGGCCGGGGCGGGCGAAGCCCTGGGCGACCAGGCCTTCGGCGGCGTCGACGAAATCGTTGAACGTGTTGACCCTGTTCTCGAGCTTGCCCTGGAGAAACCAGTCGTAGCCGAGGTCGTCGCCGCCGCGGATATGGGCGATGGCGTAGGCATAGCCGCGGTCGAGCAGGCTGATCGCGACGGTCGAGAAGTTGGGCGGGACCGCGTAGCCGTAGGCGCCGTAGGCGTAGAGGAACAGCTTGCCGCCGCCGTCCTTCCTGAAGCCCTTCCTGTAGACGACCGAGACCGGAACCTTCGCGCCGTCGCGCGCCGGGATCATCAGCCGCTCGCTCTCATATTGCGACGGATCGTAGCCGGAGGGGATTTCCTGGACCTTGAGGACCTCGAGGCGCCGCTCCGCCGGATGATAGTCGTAGATGGTCGTCGGAGTGACCATCGACGAATAATAGAGCCGATAGGCTTCGGGCGCATATTCGGCATTGCCGCCGAATCCGGCCGAATAAGCGGCGTCGCCGAACGGGATCCGCTCCTCGCGGCCGTCGTAGGTGCGAAGGCGCAGCTGGTCGAGACCGTCGACACGCTCGGTTATGGCGAGATGGTCGCGATAGGCGGAGACGCCGCGCAGATAGACCCGGTCGGAGCCGGGGATCAGGGTCGTCCATTCGTCCGGCCGCTCCGGATCGGCCTCGGCGAGGCGGAAGTTGACATGATCGTCATTGGTCAGGATCCACAGCCGGCCGTGGGCCGCGTCGACCGCATATTGCCTTTTCTCCCGGCGCGGCGAGATCAGGGTCGGCGGCGCCAGTGGATCGTCGGCGGGGACGAAGCGGACCTCGCTGGTCGAATTGTCGCCGGTGGCGATGAAGATCAGGCTGCGGTCCTGCGACCGCGAGACGCCGACGCTGAAACCGAGCTCCTCGGTCTCCTCGTAGAGGGTGGCGTCCCCTGAGACGGGCGTGCCGAGGCGGTGGTAGCGGGCGCGGTAGCTTCGCCAATTCTCGTTGACCTCGGTGAAGACGACGCCCTGGCTGTCGCTGGTCCAGACCGGGGCGCCGATGGCGACCTCGCTCACCGTCTCGATGTCCTCGCCCGAGGCGAGATCGCGGATGCGCAGCTTGAAGCGTTCCGAGCCGTCGTCGTCGACATGGCTTGCGGCGTAGCGGCCGTCCGGGCTGATCGAGAGAGCGCCGCGCCGGAAATAATCCTTCCCTTCGGCTTCCGCCGCCTCGTCGAAGACGATCTGCTCCGGCCCGCCTCCGGCCGGACGGCGGTACCAGGTGCGATATTGGGCGCCGGATTTGAACGCCCACCAATAGTCCCAGTCGCCGTCGCGCATCGGGACCGAGGATTCGTCTTCCTTGATCCGTCCCTTCATCTCCTCGAACAGCGAGTCGACCAGTGCCTTGTGAGGCGCCATCGCCGCCTCGAAATAGGCGTTCTCGGCCCTGAGATAGGCGAGCACGCCCTCGTCCTCGACCGTCGGATAGCCGACGTCCCTGAGCCAGGCATAGGAATCCTCGATCCTGTGGCCGTGGCGTTCGTAGCTGTGGGGGCGAGGTTCGGCGCGGGGCGGGGCTGGAAGCTTCTCGGTCATGGGGCTTTCGGGTCTGGCTGGGAGTTGCAGAGAATGAGAGAATGGCTAAGGCTCGATCCCGTTCGGGCTGAGCTTGTCGAAGCCCTGCCCTTCTCCGAAGCCTTGGTAAAGAGAGGGCTTCGACAGGCTCGGCCCGAACGGGAAGGCAAAGCCCCGATTGGCTGGAACAGAACCGGAGATCCGAATGTCGACCTACGAAGCCCGCCTCGCCGCCTTGCGCGAGCAGCTCAAGTCGGATCGGCTCGACGGCTTCGTCGTTCCGCTGACCGACGAGCACATGTCCGAATATGTCGGAAGCTACGCCCAGCGGCTGGCCTGGCTCACCGGCTTCCAGGGATCGGCCGGGTCGGCGGTGGTGCTCCCCGAGGCGGCGGCGATCTTCACCGACGGACGCTACACGCTCCAGGTCCGCGACCAGGTCGACGGCAAGCATTGGTCCTACCAGTCGGTGCCCGAGACCAGCGTCGCCGAATGGCTGAGGGCCAACGCCCCCGACGGCGGCCGGATCGGCTACGACCCGTGGCTCCACACCAAGGACTGGGTGTCGCGGGCCAAAGACGCCCTCGCCGAGAAAGGCGCCGAGCTGGTGCCCGTCCAGCGCAACCCGATCGACGCGGTCTGGGCCGACAAGCCCGAGCCCTCCAAGGCCCGGCTCGAAGCCCATCCCGACGATCTCGCCGGCAGGTCCTCCGCCGCCAAGCGCCAGGAAATGGCCGACTGGCTCCGGGAGCAGAAGGCCGACGCGGCCGTCCTCTCCGCCCTCGATTCGATCGCCTGGACGTTCAACGTCCGCGGCCGGGACGTCGAGCACACCCCGGTCGCCCTCTCCTTCGCGCTCGTCCATGACGACGGCACCGCCGACCTGTTCGTCGCCTCCGAGAAGATCGGCGACGACGTCCGCAAGCATCTCGGCAACGGCGTCAGGGTCCATGAGCGTAATGCCTTCGAGCCGCACCTGCGCTCGCTCGCCGGCCGGATGGTGGTCGCCGATCCGGAGCGGGCGGTGGCGGCGATCTTCGAGGTGCTCGAGAAAGCCGGCGCGAAAATCGTCCAGAAGCGCGATCCCGCAGTCCTCCCCAAGGCGATCAAGAACCGGGCCGAGATCGAGGGCCATCGCGCCGCCCAGGCCCGCGACGGCGCCGCCCTGAGCCGGTTCCTCCACTGGCTTTCGGTCGAGGCGCCGAAAGGGGAGGTCGACGAATTGATCGCGGTCGAGACTCTTCAGCAATTCCGCCAGGCCTGCGGCGACCTTCGCGACACCAGCTTCGACACCATCTCCGGCGCCGGCCCAAACGGGGCCATCGTCCATTACCGGGTGAACGAGGAGACGAACCGCAAGCTGGAGAGAAACTCCCTCTACCTCGTCGATTCGGGCGGCCAATATCCCGACGGCACCACCGACGTCACCCGGACCGTGGCGATCGGCGAGCCGACCGCCGAGATGCGCGACCGCTTCACCCGGGTGCTCAAGGGCCATATCGCCGTGGCCCGGGCGGTCTTTCCGGAGGGCTCGCGCGGCGGCCAGCTCGACAGCTTCGCCCGCCAGTATCTGTGGCAGGCCGGAGTCGATTACGCCCACGGCACCGGCCATGGAGTGGGTGCCTATCTCGCCGTCCACGAGGGGCCGCAGCGGATCGCGGCGCCGGCATCGGGCCAGGCCGGCGGCGACGAGCCTCTCCAGGCCGGAATGTTCCTCTCCAACGAGCCCGGTTATTACAAGACCGGCGAATATGGCATCCGGGTCGAGAATCTGGTCCTCGTCGAGCCGCGCGAGATCGCGGGCGCGGAGAAGAGGATGCTCGGCTTCGAGACCCTCACCTTCGCCCCGATCGACCGGAGGCTGGTGGAGACGGGGATG
>DASQJV010000457.1:0-3849 GCA_035630855.1 Allosphingosinicella sp.
ACCGGCTCAGGAGGTCCGATATCCCGCCGTGGACGACCAGAGACGGCACTCCCTTCAGAGCCGCGAAGGCCGTCCACAGGTCGAAGCCCGTGTCGCCCCCGGGCGCCTTGAACGGCTCGGCGATCCGCATGTCGTAGTCGAAGACGATCCTGCCGCTTTGGCTCAGCCGGCACAGCCTCTTGGCGTAGACGAGCCACCGGCCGATGTCCCAGTCCGGATAGCGGTCGCTCTGCGCCTCGCAAATCGCCCGGGCGGCGTGGAGCCAGGTCGGCCAGCTCTGCGAGCGGCCGACATATGAGCGGATATGCTCGAGCCCCTTCAGCTCGAGCTCGGGCCCGATGTCGTTGAGCAGGGCGCCGGCGATCCGCTCCCTGCCGGCCAGCGCCAGGAGCATGGTGATCAGCCCGCCGAGCGAGGTCCCGAACAGGACGAAGCGCTTCAGCTCGAGCGCCGCGATCAGAGCCTCGACGTCCTGCCAGTAAATGGGCGGGACATAGGTCATCGGGTCTTTCGCATAGTCGCTCCGGCCGCGGCCGCGAAGCTCGACGCAGATCAGCCGCCATTCGCCCTTGAGGCGGTCGGCAACCCCTTCAAAGTCGCGCGCGTTACGGGTCAGTCCGGGTATGCACAGGATGGGCGGACGGTCCGCGCTTCCGGCATAATCGCGGTAGTGGAGCCGGAGCCCGTCGCTCGACGTCCACCAGCCATCGGACCAATCCGCCATGCCCCTCCCCTGTCTGCCCGTCCGTCCTATCCCCTGATGAAGCGAGTTCCGCAAGCCGCGAGCTACCGCGCCGATCCCGCCATCCTCAAGCTCGGCGGTTCCTTCTACGACCCCGTCCGCGCCGCCGACTTCCCGCGGACGATCCTCCGTTTCCGCAACGACCGCTGGGCGGGCGACGTCGGGCTGGCCGGCCTGAGCGGCGAACAATGGCTTGGCCACTTCGGCCGCTTCGAGCCGCTTCCAGACAATCTCCCGGAGCCACTCGCCCTTCGTTATCACGGCCACCAGTTCCGGGTGTATAATCCGGACATAGGCGACGGCCGCGGCTTCCTCTTCGCCCAGCTTCGGGATTCGGGCGGCCGGCTGCTCGACCTCGGCACCAAGGGTTCGGGCCAGACCCCCTACAGCCGCTTCGGCGACGGACGCCTGACCCTGAAGGGCGGGGTTCGCGAGGTGCTCGCCACCGAGATGCTCGAAGCGCTCGGGGTCGAGACGTCGAAGAGCTTCTCTTTGATCGAGACCGGCGAGGCGCTCGACCGCAACGACGAGCCGTCGCCGACGCGCTCGGCTGTGCTGGTGAGGCTCCAGCACAGCCACATCAGGATCGGCACCTTCCAGCGGCTGGCCTATTTGCAGGAGACGGAGAATCTGGCGAAGCTGACGGATTACTGCCTGCGCCATTATTACGGCGAGGAGGGCGGCGACGACGCCGCCGCCCGCCTCCTCGCCCACGTCGCCCGGGAGGCGGCGCGGCTCGCCGCCTCATACATCGCGGCGGGCTTCGTCCACGGCGTGCTCAACAGCGACAATATCGCCATCACCGCGCAGAGCTTCGATTATGGGCCGTGGCGGTTCACGCCTTATTGGGACGGCCATTTCACCGCCGCTTATTTCGACCATGCCGGCCTCTATGCCTTCGGCCGGCAGCCGGAGGCGATCCACTGGGACGTGCTCCAGCTCGCCGGCTCGCTGCGCGCGATCGCCGAGGCGGACGTCCTCAACCCGTCGCTCGACGCCTTTCCGGCCGAGTTCCAGCGGCGGCTCGTGGCGGCGATCTTCGACCGGCTCGGAATCCGGCCGGTCGAGCCCGAGCGGGACGCGCAGTTCCTCGTCGCTCTGGAGACCGCCCTTGCGGCGAGGACGGTGACGCTCGACCGCTTCTTCTTCGACTGGCGCGGCGGCCGGCGACGGGGGCCCTCCCCGGCGGATGAAGCTTATGAAAGCGAGGCTTTCGCCGGTTTTCGCCGGTCCGTCGCGGAATACGAAGCGGCCGAGGGGGCGCTCGACCACCCCTATTGGTCGGACGAGGCGCCCTGCTCGATGCACATCGAGGAGGTCGAGGCGATCTGGAGCCGGATCGACGAGGCCGACGACTGGACCGCGTTCGACGAAAAGATCAAGGCGGTCAGGCGCATGGGCGAGGCGCTCGCGGCAGGCGCTTGACCGCCGGGGCCAAAAATGGTGGGTCAGCCGCCATGGCGACCTTGAGCTCGATCGAACCGGCCACCGGCGCGCATCTGTGGACGGGCGAAGTGGGCGACGTCGATTCGGAGGTCGCCCGGGCGCGCTCCGCCTGGGCCGGCTGGGCGGCCCGGCCGCTGGCGGTCAGGATCGAGACCCTCCGCCGCTTCGCCAACGTCGTCCGCGGCAAGAAGGAGGCGCTCGCCGACCTCATCGCCCGCGAGACCGGCAAGCCGCTGTGGGAGACCGCGACCGAGGTCGACGCGGTGGTGGGCAAGGTCGACATCTCAGTCTCGGCCTATTCGGAGCGGACCTCGCAGCGCCGGCTGGAAGGCGCTCTCGGAGCCCGGGTCGCCGTCCGCCACAAGCCGCACGGGGTCCTCGCCGTGCTCGGCCCCTACAATTTCCCGGCCCACCTTCCCAACGGCCACATCGTCCCGGCGCTGCTCGCCGGCAATGCCGTCGTCTTCAAGCCTTCGGAAAAGACCCCGGCGGTCGGCGAGATGCTCGTCCAGCTCTATCACGAGGCCGGCGTGCCGGAGGACGTGGTGCGCTGCGTCCAGGGCGGGGTCGAGGTCGGCAAGGCGTTGGCGGCGAGCCCCGGCATCGACGGGCTGCTCTTCACCGGCTCCGCCCGGGCGGGCCTGGCCCTCCACCGCCAGTTCGCCGACGCTCCGCACAAGATCCTCGCGCTCGAGATGGGCGGCAACAACCCGCTCGTCGTCTGGGACGCCAAGGACATTCCCAGCGCCGCCGTCATCGCCGTCCAGTCCGCCTTCATGAGCTCGGGCCAGCGCTGCACCGGCGCCCGCCGGCTGATCGTCCAGGACGGGGCGCACGAGCCCCTGCTCGCCGAGATCGCCAAGCTCGCCGAGCGGATCATCGTCGACCATCCGCATGCCACACCCGCGCCGTTCATGGGCCCGGTGATCGACAACCAGGCCGCCGACCAGCTCCAGGAGGCCTTTCTCGACCTGATGATCAAGGGCGGCCGGGCGATCAAGCGCCTCGACCGGCCGGTCCCCGACAAGCCGTTCCTGACCCCGGCGATCATCGACGTCACCGACGTCGCCGAGCGGCCGGACGCCGAGTTGTTCGGACCGGTGCTCCAGGTCGTCCGGGTCGCCGACTTCGATTCGGCCTTGGCCGAGGCCAATTCCACCCGCTACGGCCTCGCCGCCTCGCTGGTCGGCGGCAGCCCCGAGCTTTACGACCGCTTCTGGGCCAATATCCGGGCCGGCGTGATCAACTGGAACAAGCCGACCAACGGAGCGCCCAGCAACGCCCCCTTCGGCGGCCTCGGCCTGTCGGGCAACCACCGCCCCAGCGCCTTCTACGCGGCGGATTATTGCGCCTATCCGGTGACCAGCTCCGAGGCCGAGGCGGCGCGGGCGAGCATCGGCATCGGGCTGAGGGATCCGTTCGCGGCGAACAATCCGGAGGGCTGACCATCATCCCGGCGAAAGCCGGGACCTCGGGTCGGATGGTCTCGGCGGGTCTCCCCGAGGTCCCGGCTTTCGCCGGGATGACGGGTCAATCCACCAGCCTTTCCGTGGCGTAGACATATTCCATCGCCAGCCGCCGGGCGGTCTCCGGCAGGTTGGCGGCGGCGGCGTGGCCGCCCTCCATATTCTCGTAATAATAATAAGGCTGGCCGAGCTCGG